>JAFGGF010000438.1 GCA_016930735.1 Prolixibacteraceae bacterium | reverse complement strand
TGCAGAAATTTACCCTCTTGGAGATGTAGATTCAGTTTATAAAACAAACTTACAGGCAGGTACATATTATTTGCAGGTTTATCCATTTTCTGCATACACTCATGGATCTTATCATCTTACAAATGAGTTCATTCCCGCATTATTGCCGAATGATGCTGAACCAAACAATACTGCAGAAGAAGCGATAGAGTTTCCGATGAACAGCGATACTACCGGAAGGATAAATTATGTTTATAATACTGTTGCTGATAATGTTGACTGGTATAAAATAACAATACCAGAGGAAGGAACATTAAAAGTAATATCAACGTCCCCCGACTGCGGAGATTATTATATAAAATTGGTTGATGTGAATAAAGAGAGCCTGCTATCACGTGCAGAAATTTACCCTCTTGGAGATGTAGATTCAGTTTATAAAACAAACTTACAGGCAGGTACTTATTATTTGCAGGTTTATCCATTTTCTGCATATAATCATGGATCTTATCATCTTACAAATGAGTTCATTCCCGCATTATTGCCGAATGATTCAGAACCAAATAATACTGCAGAAGAGGCAAATTTGATCGTTCCCGATACTTCTCTGACTGGCCGGTTAAATTACATTCTTAATGGTGTAGCTGATACGGATGATTGGTACAAATTTACCATCAAACAGCCGGGAGGAATAAAAATTGTATCCAGTTCTCCCGATAATGGAGATTATTTTATTTCAATATTAGATACTGATTCAAATACAGTATTCCAAACTGTAAATGTTTATCCATTGGGAAAAATTGGAACCATATACAGGTGGGGACTTCAGGCAGGGGCAACATATTTTATTCATATTTACAGATATACATCCAACTTTGGTTCCTATTATTTAGATGTTGAATTTCAGCCTATGCCAATATCTTCGTTCGAAGCAGTTCAGTCATTATCAACTGTGTTATTTACTAACACAAGCAAATATGCAACCAGTTATTTATGGGATTTTGGCGATGGATCCACTTCCAATCAGGTAAATCCAAGTCACACCTATACTACAGCAGGTGCTTTCGAAGTAACACTTACTGCTACAAACCCAAACGGAGATGTTGAATATTCCCAATTCGTAGAATTCAGGGGAATACAAAAAGTTGAAGGGAAGCATGGCGGAAATACAGGAAGTTCTACCGTTACTGTTTATGCCGGTGGCTTAAAGCCTGAATGTATCCCCATTCTTCGGAAAGGAGGAGTTGATTTAACAGGAGAAAACATAATTTATCCGAATACTGGCCAGGTTCAGGCTGTATTCGATCTTCGTGGTGCTGAGCTAGGGGTTTATGATGTTGTGGTAAAAAATCCCGGAGAACCTGAAATGGTGCTTTCCAACGCCTATACAGTTGAAGTTGGCAATGATCCGGAAATGTACGTTGAACTTGTTGGAAGAAACCGGGCATTGCTAAACCGGTGGTCAACTTATACGGTAGAATTTGGAAATAAAGGGAATTCGGATGCTTATTACCAGATTCTTTGGTTGGCGGTTCCTGATTCTGTTGAATTTAAAAATCTGAAATTTGATTTAGATTTATATAACGACCCGGAAGTAGAGTCATTTCTGGCTGATTGCCCCCCGTATTGGGAACTTGATACACTTGATAATGCTCCTTTTAACGGACGTCTATATGGAATTCCATTAAATAAAGTTCCTGCAGATTCGAAATATTCAATAGAATTTAAAATTAAAGCTTTTGAAAATTTTCAGATAAGTACATTTACAACAAATCCATGGTTTGAAGTGGATGGAGTTGGTGGCTTAAAGTCATACAAGGAATCTGAAGATATTGCTACTATGTCATATAATGAATGCGTAGCATGGGCCATTGCAACATTGATTCGGGATAAAGCAGTAGGGGCATTGACTGGTTTAATTCCGGGAGCAGATTGTTTTTATAATTCTGTAAAATCAATTTCAGAAGTAACATTAAGTTATCAGGAAGGAAAATTAACAGTTCCTTCTTTAGCCTGGAATTTATCACAGGTTGTATGGAGTTGTTTAAAGGATGTAGGCAAGAATATTCCCTGGGTAAAAGCTATGGAAGTATCAAAAATAATGATAGATATAACAATTGATATTGTAAATTCATATAGCGCAGATCAGGAATGTCAAAAATTTAAGAAAAAAGACAGCAAGGATAAAAATGTAGCTGCAGTTACTTCCCTTGATCCCAATGAAATTGTTGGACCTGCCGGCTTCGAGGATGAAAATTATATCAGTAGTCCGGAGACTTCTTATAAGATATACTTTGAAAATAAAAATACAGCTTCTGCAAATGCATTGGAAGTTTGGGTTATCGACACCATTGATATTAATAAATTCGACATGTCAACTTTTAAATTTGACAATATATGGATTGCCGGAAATAATTATGAAGTGATTGAAGATAGTGCTTCTTTTGGATTAAATGTTGATTTACGTCCGCAAATTAATACAATAGTCCGGGTAAATGGTACTGTTAACAGAGAAAGCGGTATTGTGCAATGGCATTTTTTAAGTTTGGATCCATCAACCATGGATATTACTGAGGATCCTGATGCAGGATTTTTGCCTCCTAATAATACCAGTCCTGAGGGAGAAGGTTTTGTAGGATATAGCATTACCCTGAATGAAACTGTTGTTCATAATAATACGATAAGTGCTCAGGCAAAAATTACTTTCGACTTTAATGAGCCAATTTATACAAATATATATTCCAACACAATAGATAGAGAAGCTCCGGTAAGTAACGTCTACGAGATCAAGGCCACAGAAATTGAAAATGTAAATGAAATTTTTTGGCAGGGAAGTGATGATAAGTCGGGAATCGATTATTTTAACATTTATAAATCAGAAGATGGAGGGGAATTTATACTTTGGAATTCGGCAAACGAAAACCTGTCAGATACTCTTCGGATGGATAAGAATAAATCACATAGGTTCTTTTCACAAGCTGTTGATAAACTGGGGAATGTTGAACCTTACAAAGGATATTCTGAACTGACAGTTGGAATTAATGACATAAAACAGAATGTTTACGGTCTTAGTATCTATCCAAACCCATTAGGTGAAGAAAGTATTTTGAAATATAGTATTCGTAAACCTGGAAACATTAGTATTTATATTAATAATATGTCGGGACAAATTCTTAAAATAATTCCGGCTAAATATCATGCATCCGGCATTTATGAAATACCATTGGTTTCATCAGAGTTTGCAGAGGGTATTTATACAATTTCGGTTAAGGGAGATTCAGGTATATCTGTTTCTAAGTTTGTAGTAAACTGATGATTCTTTTCATCCGTATGTTTGGCTGCATATTGAAGGTTAATAATTTTTGCATTTGAAACAAATACATGGTCATAATTTCCTGATCTGTTAGTATATATATTATTGTAAATGAAGCGTTCAAATTAATATTTAAAATCTTCTTCGTATTTTTTATTTATATAGAAGTTTATTTCTATTAATTTTAGAGCAATAATTTCGGGAATCATGTTCTTAGATATTTTGTGATATTTGCATCTAAGATTTTGATTATTAGGCTTTAATTAAATCAATGTATTACATGTTACAAACATTCAATCGTTTTTGACAATAGACTAATATGGCGCGTTCTGCTTTTAATTCGCATTAATAACTATTGAATGATTGTGATGAAATATTTGAAATTCTTCGCTGCAGGGAAGATCCCTTTATGGAGAAGTGTGAAAAATAAGATAACTATTAAGTGTTCTTTTAAAATAGAAATTCCCCCTTCATTTATTCTTCCCTCTGGGGAAGATTTAAAAAATAAAATATAAGTTTAGTAAAGATTTTTTTCGGAGTTTTAGACCTATGAAATACTACCTTATTGCCGGTGAAGCATCGGGCGACCTGCATGGGGCAAACCTGATGAAAGAACTAAAAATCCACGATGAGGATGCATCGTTCAGGTTTTTTGGCGGCGATCGGATGCAAAGTGTCGAAAATAACTTAGCCAAACATTACCGTGAAATAGCTTTTATGGGTGCCATCGATGTTATAATGAATATAAGGACCATAAAACGAAACCTCAATTTTTGTAAAAGAGATATCATTGAATTTTCTCCCGATGTGGTTATTCTGATCGACTATCCGGGTTTTAATATAAAAATTGCGGAGTTTGCCAAAAAAAATAACATCCGGGTTTTTTATTATATTTCTCCTAAGATCTGGGCTTGGAAAGAATGGCGTATTAAAAAGATCAAAGCTTTTGTTGATGAGATGTTTACGATCCTGCCATTTGAAGTTGATTTTTATAAAAAGTTTGACTATCCGGCTTTTTATGTGGGCAATCCTTTACTTGATGAAATTGCTTTTTTTCTTTCAAAATACCAGCCCGGGAATTTCAAAACCAAAATTAATCCTGAAAACAAACCTTTAATAGCTTTGTTGCCTGGCAGCCGGAAACAGGAAATAAAAATGATGTTGCCGGTTATGATCCGCTTAGCCCAAACTTTCCCGGAATATAAATATGTTGTTTCTGGGGCTCCCGGTCTTGATAAAGAATTTTACAGCAAATTTCTGAATGATAAAAACTACCCGGTTGTTTTTGAAAAAACGTATGAATTGTTGCTTAATTCACATGCTGCCATCGTGACTTCGGGTACTGCAACACTCGAAACTGCATTATTGAATGTTCCCCAGGTTGTATTATATAAAATGGCGGGAGGAACTCTTGGATATAAAATTTTTAAAAGGTTTTTACTTAAAGTAGATTTTGTTTCTTTGCCTAATCTTGTCTGTGGGAAGGAAGTTGTTAAGGAATTTGTAATGAGTGAAATGAAATATAAGCTGATAAAGCCTGAAGTTGAAAAATTGCTGAATGACGAAGATTACAGGAAAATAATTTTTAAAGAATATGTTCGTTTGAAAGAAATAATGGGAAAACCAGGGGCTTCAGGTCAGGCAGCAAAAAAAATGACAGAGTTATTAAAACCCGAAACCCGAATCTCATAATTCGAAACTAAAAAGTATGTTCAGTCTTTTTAAAAAGGAACTAAATACATTTTTCGGATCGCTGATCGGATACATTACAATTGTTGTTTTTCTGCTGACCAGCGGATTATTTTTATGGGTATTTCCCGGTAATTACAACATACCATTAAACGGTTATTCCACATTGAGCGGATTGTTTTCGCTGGCACCGTGGTTGTATCTTTTTCTGGTTCCGGCTATTACCATGCGAATGTTTGCCGAAGAAAAAAAGCAGGGCACGCTTGAAACATTGTTAACCAAACCTGTCAGCGATTTTAAAATTGTTTTTACAAAATACCTTGCCGCACTGTTGCTTGTTGTTTTTTCTCTGCTGCCAACGCTTTTGTATTTTCTTTCGGTTTATTTGCTTGGCAACCCGGCAGGGAATATCGACACTGGCGGAACCTGGGGAGCATATATCGGATTGTTTTTTCTGGCGGCAATTTATGTTGCAATCGGGCTTTTTGCATCAGCAATTACCGACAATCAGGTAGTTTCGTTTATTACTGCCATGGCTTTGTCGTTTGTGTTTTATCTCGGATTTGAATTTATCGGAAGTTCAGGCATGCCATATTTCCTGGAAAGTATTTTCAACTGGTTAAGTATAAATGAACATTATTTATCGATAAGCCGGGGTGTTATCGACCTGAGAGATATTGCCTATTTTATTGGAATGACTGCGTTATTCCTGATATTTACAAAGCTTGTTGTCCGGTCAACATTAAAAGTTACTGTAAAATCATTTTTGAAAAATGCCAGGCTGCCTTTGCTGATTTTAATTATGATGCTTGTATCCCTGAATTTTTTATTCCGGATTGATTTAACAGCCGATAAAAGGTATTCACTTTCGGAGGTTAGTAAATCGGTTTTAAAGGAACTGGAATACGATGTTGAAATTGAATTCTACCTGCAGGGAGATATGGAACCCCGACTTCATCGTTTACAACAGGCCGTAATTGAAAAAGTTGTGGATTTTAATACATGGTCTTCCAAACATTTCAGAATGCTTTTGTTCGATCCGTATATTTTAAAAAATGCAGAAGAAAGAGACAGTTTGTATTACGGGTTGGCTCAAAAAGGTATAAAAATTACCAATTATAGGAAAAACACAGAACACGGCGTTGAAACCAACCTTGTTGTTCCCGGAGCAGTTGTCCGTTATGGCGATAAAGAAGTGGCTGTAAATTTTTTACAGAATAATCCGGCATTCAGCGGTGAAGTTAATCTGAACCATTCGATTGAAAATATTGAATATGAATTAATTAATGCGCTTAGGAAACTGATGGTTACTAAAAAGCCGGTTGTTGCTTTTTTGGAAGGACAGGGGGAATTTAACCGGTATGACGTTTTGGATATCAGCAGGGCACTTGCTTCAGAATTTGAAATTACCCGGATTACAACAAACGACCTTCAACAGTTTACGGAAAATTTTAAAATACTGATCATTGCCGGTCCGACCCATGCTTTTTCTGAACAGGATAAATTTGCCATCGATCAGTTTGTAATGCAGGGAGGTAGGGTGATGTGGCTGATTGACCCTGTTCAGGTCAGCCTCGACAGCCTTCAGAATGGATTTATGACAGTCGCATTCCCCAGGGACCTGAACCTGAACGATCAGTTTTTCCGTTACGGAATCAGGTTAAATTACAACCTGTTGCAGGATGTAAATTGTTCAATGTTGAGAGTCAATACCGCTCTGAAAGGGAATCCTGAAAAATATACAGCAGAACCCTGGTATTTTTCTCCGTTGCTGACGCCAAATGATGAGCACGAAATAAGCCGTAACCTAGATAATGTAATGGCTGAGTTTGTTTCATCAATCGATACACTTGCAACAAAAAATATCAGTAAAGCAGTAATCCTTTCCACATCGCCTTATTCACGAAAAATAAATGCTCCCACTGAGGTCAGCCTTGAAATGATCAATATGCCGCCGGCAAGGCAATTGTTTACTGAAGAATTTATCCCAGCCGGTGTTGTTTTGGAAGGAATATTTCAGTCGGTTTTTAATAACAGGATTGTTACAGGATTGAATTTATATAATAAAGAAATAAAGTCAGAAAGTGTTCCAACAAAAATGATTGTTTTTTCCGATGGCAGCCTCATTGCCAATTCAGTAGATTACCGATCGGGAAGCCCTTCAATTCAACCCCTTGGGAAAGATATTGTTTCGGGTTATACTTTTGCAAATAAAGAACTGATAATTAATTCTGTTCAGTATTTAAACGATTCCGAGGGCATCATGCAACTGCGAAACAGGTCTATAAAACTCAGGCTTTTGGATAAAGTCAGGTTAAACGAAGAATTGGGTTTCTGGCAGCGTTTAAATTTACTACTTCCTGTTTTTATAATTTTTATGTTTGGAGTGATTTTTAATGTTGTTCGTAAAAGGCGTTACAGTCGTTAATAAATAGCTAAAAAAAATCGCACTTATTTCAATAGGTAAATAAAGGTAAAGTTTGTATATTCGTGTACTTATAATAAAGTGAATCAGGGCTGAATTGCAGAAAATAAGATGGTTTCACAATTTGGTTCTGTTTTACATTGTGTACTTTTAAATAACTGAATATTAAAATAAAATCATACGCCGATGAAATTTGTTGTTTCAAGCACCAGGCTGTTAAGTCATCTGACTGCGATCAGTAAAGTGATAAGCAGTAAAAGTACAATGCCGATACTGGATAATTTTTTGTTTAAAATTGAGGATTCTGTATTAACCGTTACCGCTTCCGACCTGGAATCAACGCTGATAACCAGCCTTGAACTTGATAACATTGAGGGAGAAGGCCTCGTTGCTGTACCGGCAAAGTTGTTAACCGACACGTTAAAGGAATTCCCTGAACAGCCACTTACTTTTCAAATCAATACTTCTACATATACGATTGAAATTTTTTCCGAAAACGGGAAATTCAGTATTGTTGGGCAAAATGGTGAAGATTTTCCGGAAATACCGGTTATGGATGAAGATGCAGCTTCAACGGTTGAAGTACCTCAGAAAGCATTGCTTCACGGGATAGAAAAATCATTGTTTGCCACTGCCGACGATGAATTGCGCCCGGTTATGAATGGTATTTATATCGAGCTGACAAACGATTTTATGAGTTTTGTAGCTTCCGATGCTCACAAACTGGTACGTTACCGCAGGCTTGATGTTAAGTCGGATATCGAATCTTCGTTTATCCTTCCGAAAAAGCCGGCTGGCTTGTTAAAAAGCCTGTTGCCAAAGGAAGAAATGGATGTTAAACTGGAATTTGATGATAAAAATGCATTTTTTACTTTAACAAATTATAAAGTGATTTGCAGGCTTGTTGAAGGGAATTATCCGAGTTATAATTCGGTGATCCCGACCAATAATCCGAATGTGATGATTATTGACAGGCTGGCATTTTATAATACTGTAAGGCGTGTTTCAGTATTTTCGAACCAGGCAAGTAACCTGATAAAACTTAACCTTGCCGGGAATCAGGTTGTGGTTTCAGCGCAGGATATCGATTTTTCGATTTCGGCTGTTGAACGGCTAAATTGCCAGTACGAAGGTGACAGTATGGAAATAGGATTTAAATCAACTTTCCTGCAGGAAATTCTGGCAAATATTTCTTCAGGCGATATCAAAGTTGAATTAAGCGATCCGACAAGAGCAGGTTTATTATTACCTGACGAAAACGAGGATGAGGATGAAGATGTTTTGATGCTGTTGATGCCTATGATGATTAACGCATAATTTTATTTTTTACATATTAAGGGGTGTCCCTGAATCCATAAAGATTCAATTGTTGATTTATCTGAGAATGGTGGTTTGAGGGATACCCTGTTTTTTTAAATACAGGTTATGAAGCTTAATCTTAGAAATCCGCTGGTATTCCTCGATCTTGAAACAACCGGTATTAATATTGTTAACGACCGGATAGTTGAAATAGCTTTACTGAAAATTCATATTGACGGATCGGAAGAGGAAAAGGTACTCAGGATAAATCCTGAAATTCCAATTTCCGAAGAAGCAACAAGAATTCACGGTATTACCAATGAAGATTTAAAAAATAAACCTACATTTAAGGAAGTTGCCAAATCGCTGGCAAAATTTATCGAAGGTTGCGACCTGGCAGGATTTAATTCAAACCGCTTTGATATACCACTTCTGGCCGAAGAATTTTTAAGAGCCGGAGTTGATATTGATTTGAAAAAGAAAAAATTTATCGATATCCAGGCAATTTTTCATAAAATGGAAAAACGTACACTTGCAGCAGCCTATAAATTTTACTGCCAGAAAAATTTGATTGATGCACACAGTGCCATGGCCGATACCCGGGCCACTTATGAAGTAATGCAGGCTCAGCTTGATATGTACCGCGATGAAGAAATTGAAGATCAGAACGGGAATCCGATTATTCCTATTGTAAATGATATGGATAAGCTGAGCGAATTTTCTTCGTACGACAGGAATGTGGATTTTGTTGGCAGGATTGTCTATGATGAAAACGGAATTGAAGTTTTTAATTTTGGAAAAAATAAAGGTATTCCGGTTGAAAAGGTGCTCGAAGAACAGCCCGGTTATTTTGGCTGGATACTGAATGGAGAATTCCCGTTATATACTAAAAAGGTGCTCACCAATATAAAACTCAGGCTAAAAGATAAGTAAAGTATTCTGTATGCAATTTTCAGTAAACAAAAGCCTTTAGTAATTTTTAAAGTGTATGAAGATAATCTGTATCGGGAGGAATTATGTTGCGCATGCAAAAGAACTGGGAAATGAAATTCCTGATGAACCGGTAATTTTTATGAAACCTGATTCAGCTTTACTTCGAAATAATGAACCTTTTTTTATCCCCGGATTCAGTAACGAAATTCACCACGAAATTGAGCTTGTAATTAAAATCGACAGGCTCGGTAAATATATTGAGAAAAGGTTTGCACACCGTTATTATTCTGAAATCGGACTGGGAATTGATTTTACTGCCCGCGACCTTCAGCAAAAACTCAAAGATAAAGGCCTGCCCTGGGAAAAAGCAAAAGCATTTGATAAATCGGCTGTTTTGGCAAACACCTTCCTGAAAAAGGATCAGATTGAGAATTTAAATTCAATTAAATTTAATCTCAACATTAATGATCAACAGGTTCAGTCCGGCGACTCTTCTTTAATGATCTTCCCCATTGATGAAATAATTGCTCAGGTATCGAAATATTTTACCTTAAAAATCGGCGACCTGATTTACACCGGGACACCTGCCGGAGTTGGCCCGGTAAAAATCGGCGATCGTTTGGAAGGATATCTTGAAGGACAAAAATTACTGGATTTCTATATAAAATAAATCAAAATTTCAGACTATGATAACCTTAAACCTGATCGAAAAATTTTTGGAACCAAAAAAACTGGCTATTGCCGGAGTTTCAAGAGATTCGAAAAAATTTGGGGCTGTTGTTTTTAACGACCTGAAGAAAAAAGGCTTTGAAATCTACCCAATTAATCCCAATGTGGATGAAATTTATGGAGAAAAGTGCTATCGATCGGTAGATGAATTACCAACAGATGCGGAACGACTTTTTATTGCTACGCCAAAAAAGGAAACCGCCGAGGTAATAAAAAAGGCCGCAGAAAAAGGGATTAAAATGATCTGGATCCAGCTTTCAGCAGATACACCGGAGGCAATAGAAATTGCTGCTGAAAAAAACATTGAACTAATCTATAAAAAATGTATTTATATGTTTGCCGAACCGGTTGAATCGGTTCATAAATTTCACCGGTTTTGTGTAAAACTGTTTGGCAGCTATCCAAAAATTGAAAAAGCGGGTTAACAATCCGATGAATGAGGCAGTCAGGGAAATAGAAGAAATCGTTAACCGTGAAACAAGGGCATGGGACACGCAGGATGTTGAATTATTGCTTTCTGTTTTTCATCCTGATATGGTTTGGCCCTGGCCTCCGACAGCAAATAACCACGATCCTCTTGAATGGATTTTTGTACTTGGTAAATATAACAGAAAAAAATGGGAAGAAAACTGGCAGCAGTTGTTTGATACACATTATCTTAAACACAATACCAGAGAAATAAAAAAAATAGTTGTAACAGATGAAAATGATGGCGCCTTTGCTGTTGTTGACATCGACACATTATGGATTCATAAAGAAAGCGGTTTCGAAAATCACTGGAAGGGAAGAGTTTGTAAGGTTTACACAAAAATGCCTGAAAGCTGGAAACTTATTATGCATACCGGTGTTTTGGAATATAATGATTTGTAGTTTATGAAAGAATTTGATTTTGAGCTTGAAATGAAGGTGCGTGATTATGAATGCGATATTCAGGGAATTGTTAACAATGCCAATTACCAGCATTACCTGGAACATTGCCGCCACCGGTTTTTAAATACTGCTCAACTTGATTTTGCCGGTTTGCATAACGAAGGAATTGATGCCGTGGTTATCAGGGCTGAACTCGATTATAAATTTCCGCTAAGGCCTAATGATGATTTTTTAGTCCGCTTAAAAATGGGCAGGCAGGGCAGGCTACGAATGATCTTCGATCAGGAAATTGTAAGGAAAGAGGATGAAAAACTGATTGTAAAAGCATGCATTACGGGTGTTTTAACAAAAAACGGGCGACCTGTTTCACCTGATATTCTGATGGAAAAGTTTAACAGGATCGGTATTGAGTTCCCTGAAGTTTAAAAGTTAAATTCTGACTCAATACGCTCAACAGCCCGGATAATTTCCCCGTCGTTTTTTAAATAATTCCTGTTTTTCCGAAGTATTTTAATGATTGCCTTTTTATTTTCGGGGAACACCGATGCCAATGATTTTCTTTTGGGTGTAAATTTTATTATCTCACCATTTGTTAATTCAAGGTAATAATTATTTTTGGTTAGAAGTTCCGAATTACGCAACATCCCCAGCGCATCGCGATAATTTGAAGTTAACTGTTCTTCTGTTTTATACCAGACAATCAGATTCAGCTTACCTTCATATAAAACCTGAAAATACCGGTATCCTTTAAATATTTTTTCTGAATATTTCTTTTTAAACAGAACTGATTCACCACTTTTAAAATTGAGTTGGAACTCAGAAACAGCATTTTTGTCTATTTGAATATGAGCTCCTATACGGTTATTAAATACAACTAATTCATCAAGAAAAGTATTAACTTTTAATACCAGGCTATCGTATTTTTCTCCGTTTTCAAGTACCAGACTGCCATAATTCCAGTCATTATATAAAAACTCCGAACCACGTAAAAACGATTGATAAAAATAGAGCTTTCCGGGGATTTTATAATTAATGAAATTTGATTTGGTGGTTAACCCATTCCAAGGATTCCCTTCTTCCTGAGCTTCAATTCCAGAAGCTGAAATCAGAAGGGAAAGTATAATCAGTAGTTTAAATTTTAATCGCATTTAATGTCAATGGTTTTATGGTTGCAATAAACATTCCCTTCATTTGTTATCAATACTACCCGAATTGCAGCTTTACCGGTCAGATCGGAAGTAATAAAACTGAAACTTTGCATAGGAGTATAGTTTTCAAAGGTATTTCGGTAATAAACCTGCCTGAAATCGGGGGAATTTGTTTCAGGATCAGTTGTTTTATTTTCAAGTTTCCATGAGGCAGGATACTGGATACAGTTATATTCAAACAATTTTGACCCATCAGTATTTTCCGGCAATAATGTTTCATCGGCAGTAAAAACTGCAAGGACTCCATTAAACTTTAAATCGCCAAAATATTTTTCATCGGTAACCACATCGATATATTTTATATCATTCGAACCAAAACCGGAAAAAATTTCGGGATCAAAAACCGGAATACCGTTTAAAAGTTTTAACGGCTCGTGTTTAAAGAGTTCTTCAAGGCTGTTATTTATCAAGCGGATTGACACTTCATTTTTATTTTTTCGGTACAAAACTCCGTGCAACAATTCCCTTGAAATTTCTTCAAAATTGGGCAGGTCAATGAATTGGTCGGGATAAACCCGTGAAGTTGCCACTCCGTAAAAGGGGTATTTAAAATGCTTTGCAATTTTAAAATTACTTTTACTGTTGGAAGTAATATTATTAAACAACCTGGTAAAATACGAAGCGTTAATAATGTCTTTTGCGGTTTTTTTCTCATCAGCAGAAAGCCAGGTCTTTTCTTTTGCATGCTCTTCCTTTGTATTTATAAAATCATTGTTCAGAGAAACTTTTGTTTCAACCGAATCATCCAATGCCTGAATATAAAGATTTGCCTTCCCAAAAGCTTCATGCAAATAAAACCGGAAATTTCCGGATGCATCCGAAATGCAATAATCAAAATACGGTACAGAATCAGCGATTGATAACAATACTGTTGATCCTTCAACAGGGTTATTGTTGTTTTTATCGGTTACCTTTCCGGTAATTAAAACTCCGTCAGGAATAATCTGTTTTACAGTAGTTGGCAGCTCGTTTCCTGAATATTCCGAAAAAATCCATTCAGAACTGTAACGTTCAGTCCGTTGATCTGAAAATGAAGCTGTTATATATAATTTGCTAAACGATTCTTTTAATTCAGGAGGAAGTTCAATCATTACGTTAACATTTTCCCTAGTATTGTAACTATTTTTTCCTGTTGTTACATTCAATTGGTTATTTGACCTGAATTCTGAATAACTTTCCGTACCCGGTTTTTCAACATTCTCTATATTCTCATCAAACCTGTTATAAATAAAAACAGGGCGCCGAGCAACGATATTTAGACCTTCCTGTTCTGAATATTTAATAAATGATTTTATAAAATAATTCCCCGAAGAAAGTGAGTCAGGTACAACCAGATAGCCTTCGCCAAACCTGTTTTGACATAAAATCAGATTTTTTAATATATGGTGATTGTTCAATCCGTCGAGCTGAACCTGGACAACTTGTTTGCCATTATCTTTTTCAGAAATAATACAGGTGCTGAACCAGATTGTATCGCCTGAAACACAGGATGTTTTATCAGGGAAGACAAGAACTTTATCCTGAGCTCCCACATTCAGATACAGCATCAGAATAAATGCCATCAAACAGCTGTTTCGGATATTTTTAAAACTATTGCACATTTGTTATTAAATTATATCTCCCAAAAATCAGGTGGATCAAAGTCTTTTTCACCTGACAATGGTATATCTGTTAACCGATTGATTTTTCGTAAAATATATTGATCGCTGTTTCTTCTGTATTTCAGAAAATACCGGTGTTGTTTATATGATTCTATTTCAAAGTTCCCCAACACAAGTTTTTCCTGATCGGAGACACACTGAAAATTCCCTAAAGCCTGAATGTAAACAGGATCAAAAATTTTTCCATCTGCATCCAACTGGCTGTTTAAGTCCTTATAAAAATTGTAGGCTTCTTCTGAAACACCGTATTGGTCAATTATATAGATCCATCCGGCAAAAAACTGTGTATCTGCAATAAATGCGTCATAACTTTCAGTAAAAAATTCGAGTTCGTGTTTTGAAATATTTTTTTCTGTACTATATGCCGGTGGCCCTGCAATATTGAATATTCCGGTAGGATAATATGACTTCCAGCAATAAACAGGAACTTCAAGCGACAAAATTCCCATAGTAGTATCATAACTATACCTGTATTGCATTATTTTCCGTCCGTAGAACCGGTAATAGTTGTTTTCACTTTCTTTATCAATATCGGTATATAACTGGATTCCGTGTGAAGTATATAAATCTTCAGAATTTGAAGCAGCCCCGATAATGGTTACTTTATCTTCAAATTCTGCATAAACCGTATCTATATCAGGGGTTTCAGGTACTGACACAGATTTGGAGGTGTATGTTTCACCATCACTTTCAACTGAAAGGAAATATTTGCGTTGTTTATCAATTATATAATCCAGTAAATATGCCCCTTCTGAAATCTCTTCCAATTCAATATTATTTCCGGTATCATCAACCAGATTAACCTTGGCTGAATTTACCGGGTAATAATATTTTTCTGTGCTGTTAAAGCTTTTTGATTTGTAAAGAAGGACGACGTTTGAGTTCATTTCGGCATTAAAAATGGCTTCGATTACCAGGCAGTCTTCGGCAACATCCAAATCCGGGACATATACTTCTTCACATGAAGCAATTATTAAAACCAATAATATTATTAACAAATTCCGTTTCATGTTTTAAAAAGTAAAATTGTAGGTTAATGATGGAACTGGTATCCCGATTACGGATAATTTAAACAAGGAATATCTTCTGTAATCGGTAGCGACACTGCCAACCGTTTTTCTGTAATAAACCGAATACGGATTATTTCTTCCATAAAGATTATAAACCGAAAGTGTCCAGCTGCCTTTCCACATTCGTTTTTTCCTCAGATTTTCATCAAATGTAATCGACACATCAAACCGGTGGTATGGTTGCATCCGGTATTTGTTCCTGTCGGAATAATATACAATTGTTTCACCGGCATATTTGTATGTGATTTCGGGCAGGGTCACCGGCCTTCCGGAAATATAAACAAAGTTGCCTGAAATCCTCCATCGCCTGCTGATATTATAGGTTGCCGCAATTGACAGATCATGGGGCTTATCGTAAATCGACGGGAAATATTTACCTGAGTTGATTTGTTCTTCTTCAAATTCGCCGGTTGTCTTCCGCATGGTGCGTGAATAAACATAATTCAGCCAGCCGGTTAACCTTCCATCATTTTTTTTCAACGAAAATTCCATTCCGTAAGAGTACCCGTTGGATGGGATCAGGTCGGTTTCGAGGTGTTGATTCATAATTATTTTTGCCCCGTTTTTATATTCGATCAGGTTTTTAAGGGCTTTGAAATAAACTTCGGTAGAAAAATCAATTCCTTTCAGAAGTTTGTTGCTTGCGAAACTTACGGCAACCTGATTGTTAATCAGAGGTTTTAAGTGATAATCGCTCGTTTTCCATATTTCTGCCGGTGAAATTACAGCATTGTTGCTAATCTGGTTAATGTACTGACTGATGCGCTGATAACTCATTTTTAATGAATGCCCCTCAGGAGTCAGGTAATTAAGTGAAAACCTGGGTTCAATATTTCCATACGATTTAATAACATCCCCTTTCCCGAAAGTTTTTGTGTCAGTAACAGACTCCGGGGATTTGGTTTTTCCTTCTTCATAAATCAGCACTGTTTCCGGACCTATCAGTGCAAAATGGCTGTAACGTAAACCCATGTTCATTGTCAGGTCGGGCAATACATTAAATTCATCGCTTGCATAAATTGCCGATTCCAGTGCTTTTTCCCTGTCAAGCTTTTCAGGCGCAATTATGGTCACATTTGAATAGGGTGTTATCTCTCCCGGATCATTCAAATAATAAATGGCATTAATACCGGTTCGGATGGTATGATTGGGATGCGGATGCCAGTTTAAGTGGTATTTTAACGATTGATACTGAATCTGGTTATCGAGGAAATATGCTTCATAGTTTTTCCCGTCGGTAAAATCGGTAAGCCTGAAAAAATATTTACTGTAAGCCAGTTGCAGTTCGCTGCCGGTTTGTTCGCTGAAACGAAAATGGGATGTCAGGTTAAACAACAGGTTCCCGTAGTCATTAACCGATTGCGCACTGGTGCTGAATTCATCGTTACTTGAATAAGCCATAAATTCCATCCAGTTGTTCTGGTTGAATTTGTAGGCAAGTTTTCCACTGAAATCGTAAAAATTTGTTATGCTGTTCGAGATGTCAGGGTCAGGGATTTTTTCCAGAATCCAGTCAGTATACGACTTTCTGCCTCCCAATGCCACTGTTAGTTTTTTGCTTTTATTTAAAGGGCCGTCAATTGCAAGCCTTGAATTCAGGATACCGATACCTCCATACATTTTTAAGTGATCCTCATTCCCGTTTTTCATTTCAATTTCCATAACCGAAGAAACCCTTTCACCATAGCGGGCAGGCAAAGCTCCTTTGTAAACATTCAGGTTTTCAACAACATCGGGATTGATCATCGATAAAAATCCAAACAGATGCGAAATGTTAAAAACAGGCGAACCATTTAAAAGGATCAGGTTTTGATCGGCATTCCCTCCACGGACATTAAATCCTGATGCCAGTTCACTTACGGTTTGAATGCCCGGCATCATAGCCACACTTTTAATAATATCTCTTTCACCTAAAAGCAAGGGTAGATTTTTAATGGTTTTTGCATCCATTTTAACAATGCTCATTTGTGTTTTCGAAACATTGTAGTCGTCGGCTACCACAGTCACTTCTTCCAGGTTGTGTGATTCTTCAAACAAATCAAATTCGACATAGCCCGATTCAACCAGGTTTATTTTTTTCACCGATTGCTCAAATCCCATAAAAGAAAGCTGAAGGGTGTGTTCACCGGTTGGCAGGATTAATGAAAAATTTCCTTCTTTATCGGTAGAAGTGCCTTTATCCAGCTTGTTGTCGTAAATAACAGCTCCGGGTAAGGGCTCCCGGTTTTTACCATCGGTAATTTTACCCGTTAAGGTTGCGGTTTTATACCGTCCCGAGTTTATAATATCGCCAATTATTATAATCTGGGACGAATTACCACTTGCTGAAGTATTTCCAAATTGCCCCGGATAAATTACGATGTATTTATCCTGAATAATTTTATATGTTAACTTATTATAGCTTAAAACTTCGGAAAAAACTTCATTCAACAAAGTATTGGTATATGAATTTTTTATTTTCCCATTTTCGATCCATGAACTTTTGTAAAAAATTTTCAGGTTGTACTGATTTTCCAGCGATTTTAAAAAGACCGACAAGGAATCATTTTTCAGGTTGTAGCTTACGGGTATTTCATCCAATGACTGGGAATACCCCATAACAGTTATACAGAAAAGGATGCAGGTAAGATATATTTTAAAGCACATTAAAGTTTTCAACGTAACCAAAAGTTAAGTGAGTTTAGTTTTTAAAATTAAAAATCGAAATTAGAAATATTTAGCTCTGAATTTAACAGTATTAAGTTACACGAAATTATTACAAAAAAAATCAGTTTTTTTAATAAAAAAGGTTATTCTAAATATGATTTAATGGTTGTTAATTGATTATTGACTTTTCAATAATACGTACTGCCTTAATGATGTCATCTGTGTTTTTATATTTCAAATGATTTTCCCTGTGAAGTTTTTTAATTGTTTTTTTCTGATCAGGGAATAAATCAGCAAAAAACCGCTTGTTTGGCGAAAATCTGATAAATCCTTTTTCCGGCAAATTCAGAAAATATGTTTTTGTTAACCGAAGTTCACTGCTTTGTAATGTCCCCGAACGATCATAGTAAATCGAAGTAGCCAATTCATTTGTTTTGTAGTGCAGGTATAATTTTAATTTTCCTTCGTATAAAACCTGCAGGAAAATATCCTTTTTAGAAATTTTTTCAACAAGTATTTTTCTGAACTTACTAATCTTTTCATTTTTATCTACCAGGGTGAATTCAGCAATTGCCGGTTTATCGAGCATAATTATTGCACCGACCTCTTTATTATACATAACAAGCTCTTCAAGCAAACTGTTATATTTCAAATCAAGATTTTCATAATGATCGCCGTTTACAAGGATTACAGTCCCTTTGCTCCAATTGTCATTAATAAATTCAGATCCTTTTAAAGCCGGGCGGTATTGAAATATACTTCCCGGAAGTTTGTATTTAAGTGAATTTGAATCGGTTGTTAGTTTATTCCAGTAAAAATATTGAAAGTCCTGAGCTTCCAGTTTTGAAGAAAACATGAGAACAAAAAATATCAATATTATTTTTATCAGTGTTTTCATTCCACTTCAATTATTTTTTCATTAAAAGAAATTCTGTTTTGCTTTGTAACAGCAATTAGCCTGACTGCAACCCTCCCACTAATGTCTGACAATAAAAAGTTAATCTGATTAACAGGTAAAGTCCGATCAAATGCTTCATGGAAAAAAACATTTCTGAAATCAGGAATTTTATTTTTTTCATGCTCTCTGATGATATTCGCCTGCTTCTTTTCCGGCTGCAGTAATGGATATTTGAAAATGCCTGCTCCGGGAATCGAATTTACCCAGTCTATAGATTTACCTTTTGTATAAAATGCAAGGACTCCATTGAAAGCAAGGCCTCCAAAAAAACGTTTATAATATACCACATCAATTTTTTTGAGATCGCCGGATCCCAGCGATGAAAAGATTTGCGCATCGAAAACCGGGATGCCGTCAATGAGTTTTAAAGGCTCACCGGTGAACAAAACATCACTTCCGTAATCAATCAGCCTGACTGACGTTTCATCATCTTTTTTACGCAATTGTACTCCTTGAAGTAATTCCCTCGAGATCTCAGTAAAATCGGGCAGTTCGATAAATTCTTCAGGGTAAATGGTTGAAGTTGGTTTTCCGTAAAAAGGGTATTTAAAACCGGTGTGCATCGAAAATGTGTCAGCACCGGTACCCTGAAATCCTGTAAATATTCTTTTATAATAGGAGGCATTAATAACATCGGTTATAAAAGTTTTTGCTTCAGGATGTAAATTTTTTACTTCAGATTCAATCTTTTTTGTTGTACCAATATAATTTTCAGAAACCTCAATTTTATAGTTCTCCGATGAATCGGATAAAGCCTGTATAACAAGATTGCCGGTTCCCCTTGCATTTTTAAGATAAAAATAGAAGAGGCCTTCATTATCTGAAATACAATAATCGAAATAAGGGATTGAGTCGGAAATACTTAGAAGTACAATTGCCCCTTCAATGTGATTGTTGTTCAATGCATCGACTTTCCCTGAAAGCAGGACCCCATTGTTTTCAGTTACAGAAATTTTCGGTAATGTTTGTTTATTAATGGGCACAGGAATATATAATGAACTGAAATCTTTTGACAGAGGATCAGAAATGCCGGCAGAAATAAACAGGGCTGTTAAATTATTACAGGTTTCTTCTGGAATTGCGATCTTAACTTTTACTTCATCCCTGGTTTTATAATGGTCTTTATCAGTACTTATTTTGATACCCTGATCACTTTCAAAATAAACAGGATTATTGATTACCGGCAATAGTAAATCCCGGATATTTTTATCAAACCTGTTGTAAACAGCTATCTGCTTCTGATTGATTGTTTTATCACTTTCATTGTTCGTATCAATTAAAAATGATTTTAAAACGTAAATTCCTGATGACAATGAATCGGGAACCGGAAGGTAGCCATGCCCCCTGTTATTTTCACAAAGAACAGAAACTTTTTTAATATGCTGATTATTTAGTCCATCGAGTTGGACATGTACAACGTTTCCGCTATTCTCGTCACCATCTGAGAGAATTATTGTATTGAACCATATTGTATCGCCTGAAACACAAAAACTTCTGTCAGGGAAAAGGTGCACTCCACTTTGCCCGAATGATTCTCTTTTTATCGGTATTATGAAAAAAAGAATAAAAACAATAACGATTATATTTTTTACGGAACTATTCATCGGGATATATTTTGTCTAATGATTCCCAAAATTCGGGGGGTGTATCTTTAATATTTCCACTTTCAGGAATCGTATAAAAATATGGTATTTTTTTCAGGTTGAAGCTTTCTTCATTTTTATCATAAAGAAGGTAATACCTGTATTCTTTATGTGATGAAATTTCAAAATTTCCCAATACCTTTAAATCCGGATTGGAGGTACAGGAGATATTCCCTTCAGCCTGAATATATACCGGGTCAAAGATTTTTCCTTCAGCATCAAGCTGTTTTTTTGAGCTTTTATAATAATCGTAAATTTCCTTGTCCAGTCGATACTGGTCTATTATATAAATCCAGCCTTTAAAAGTCTGATCGTGTGAAATTAAATCATTATAATCTTCAATAAAAAATTCGAGTTGGTGTTTATTGATGTCCTTACTGGAACTGAATTCAGCGGGTGCAGCAATATTAAATGAACCCATGGGATAATATGAATACCAGGTGTAAATTGGATATATATAAGATCCTCCCATCCCTGTTGGAATTTCATAATAATCAAGGTATTGAAGAATTTTCTTTCCCTTAAAACGATAATATTCCGGATTGCCCTGATAAGAAATATCGACAAACAATTGGATGCCCCTTTTGGTTGTAATATTATCAGTTGTATTGGTAGATCCTTCTGAATATATTTTGTCAATATATTGGCCATAAATTGAATCAATTTCAGGAGGCTCCTTGATGGTCTGAACCGATGAAATATATGTTTCACCTTCTATATCAATAGAAAGGTAATAGGAATGGTTCTTTTCCAATTCATGTTCCAGCCGGTAATTTCCAGCTCCGTTTGGCCAGGCCTGAGTTTTTGTTCCAAGTTCGTTGATTAAAAAAACTTTAGCCCCCGAAATCCATTTAAAGGTACTGCTGAGGTTACCGAATTCCCTTGATTTATATAGATAAATGTAATTATTCGGATTATCGTCATAAAGTACAGCTTCAACAACAAGGTAATCTTCATTTACATTCAACTCGGGGTGGTAAATTTCTTCACACGAAAGGAAAGTAACGACAGCAATTAATATGTATAAAATCTTCCTTTTCATTTCAGAACGTAAAATTATAAGTTAACGAAGGAACGGGGATTCCGATTACCGAAAGTTTAAACAATGAATATTCCCTGTTTGCAGTTTCAGAGCCTGGTTGTGTTTTCCTGTAATAAACTGAATACGGATTTTTGCGGCCATACAAATTATAAACCGAAAGGGTCCAGCTTCCTTTCCACGATCTTTTCCGTTTAAGGTTTTCATCGAGAGTGATCGAAATATCGAAACGGTGGTAAGGAGGCATCCGGTATTTGTTTCGGTCGGAGTAATAAATCAGAGTTTCACCTGCAAACTGGTATTCCACTTCAGGCAAGGTTACAGGCCTGCCGGAAATATATATGAAATTCCCTGAGACCCGCCAACGCCGGCTTAAATTGTAAGTAGCCACTACCGAAAAGTCGTGTGGCCTGTCGTAAATCGACGGGTAATACTTTCCTTTGTTGATCAGTTCACTAGTGTAATTACCTGTCGTTTTTCTCATTGTTCGGGAAAACACATAGTTAATCCATCCGGTCAGCCTTCCCTCTTTTTTATTAAATGAAAATTCTACACCACAGGAATATCCATCGGATGGAATCAGGTCGGTTTCTAAGTGCCGATTCATAATGATCTGTGCTCCGTTTTTATATTCAATCAGGTTTTGAAGGCTTTTAAAATATATCTCAGTGGTTAAACTAAAATTCTTTAAAATTTTATCATTCGAAATTCCAAGGACAAATTGGTCACTGATGAGAGGTTCAAGGAGGTAATCGCTTGTTTTCCAGGTTTCAGCAGGCGAAACAACAGCATTATTGCTGATCTGGTTAATATACTGCCTTACTCTCTGATAACTCATTTTTAATAAAAAGTTGTTATCTATTTTATAATTGAATGAAATTCTTGGTTCAATCCCTCCATATGATTTTACAACTTCGCCATTATTAAAATGGAGTGAATCAGTAACAGATTCGGGGCTTTTTACCTGGTCTTCATCGTAGATAAATACAGTTTTTTCACCAAACAGGGCAAAATGGCTGTACCGGATCCCCAGGTTTACAGTGAGCCCTTTCACCAGGTCAAATTCATCGCTGAGATAAAATGCCGATTCAAATGCCTTTTCCCTGTCTAACTCCATTTCTGTTATAGTCGTAATCCCGGAATAAGGAGTTATTTTACCCGGATCGTTTAAATAATAAATGGCGTTTATTCCCGAATGAAGATTGTGTTCAGGAAAGGGATGCCAGATCATGTTGTATTTAAGTGAATGATATTGAATCTGGTTATTTAGAAAATATGCTTCAAAATCTTTTCCATTGGCAAAATCGGTAAGCCTGAATGAGTATTTACTGTACGATAGATTTAGTTCTCCGTTCAGATTAATTCCGTATTTGTTGTGCGAATTAATGCCGAACAAGGTATTTCCATAATTATTTACCGACTGCGAACTTGTACTGAATTCATCGTTGCTTGAATAAGCCGTAATATTCAGCCAATTGTTCTGATTAAATTTGTAAGAAAACTTGCTACTGATATCATAAAAACTTGTAACACTGTTTGATATATCGGGGTCGGGAACCTGTTTTAAAATCCAGTCGGTATAAGATGTCCGTCCCCCTGCAACAAAGGTTAGTTTTTTATTTTTCGTTAAAGGACCTTCAATAGCCAGCCTCGAATTTATTATACCCAAACCTCCGCTAAACTTCAGCATTTCATTGTTGCCATCTATTAAATCAATTTCCATAATGGATGAAACCCTTTCGCCATAACTTGCAGGCAGCCCTCCTTTAAAAACCCTGAGATCTTCAACAAGGTCAGGATTGATTGTGGATAAAAAACCAAAAAGATGCGATGGATTAAATATGGGAGAGCCACTTAACAGGATGAGGTTCTGGTCGGAGTTGCCACCTCTCACATTAAATCCGGATGCCAGCTCTCCTGTTGTTTGAATACCGGGCAACATAACAATACTTTTTAAAATATCTCTTTCTCCCATTAAAAGCGGCAGATTTTTTATGGTTTTCGAATCCAGCTGTTCAATACTTGTTTGGGTCCTCGAAAAATTTAATTCATCAGCAGTAACAGTCACTTCATCGATGTTGTGAACTTCTTCAAAAATCTCCAGTTCTATATTTCCCGGTTCGATCAGGTTTATTCTTTTCTGCATTTCCTCAAAACCCATAAAAGAAATTGTCAATGTGTGTTCCCCTGTTGGTAAATCAAGGGTAAAATTCCCGTTTTTGTCTGAAGTTGCACCTTTTTGAAGTTTATAGTTATAAACTACAGCACCTGTTAATGGTTCCTGAGTTTTACCGTCAAGAACTTTCCCAACTATCTTGGCAGTTTTATATTTGCCTTTATTTATTGGGTCGCCAATAACAAGTAACTGATTGTAATTTTCAAGGTTTAAACGGGTATTAGATTTCCCTGGGTAAATTAATATTGTTTTTTTCTGAAATGTACCTAAGGTAATTTCCCTACCTGCAAAAATATTGTCCAAAGCTTCTGAAAGAGGTGTTTCTTCAAACGATTCGTTGATATTAAAAGGTTCAATCCAATTCTCTTTGTAAAAGAATTTTATTCCATACTGATCTTCAATCATACTGAGAAAACGGGTAACCGGCATATCCTGAAAATCACCTGTAATTCTGATATCTCCGGGATTTTGGGGAAAACCGGTTTTTGGAATCATGAAAATGGTGAATATCCAAATAAAGAATAACTTATTGCAGTTTAATTGTTTCAATTTTTTTTATTTTCCGGGAGGAAAAAATCCTTGTTTATATTTTCAGTTTTCTGAATGAGCCTGTTTCAGATAAATACAATATTAATTGATTTTACCCTATTTATCAATGATAAGATTTAATTTAATCTGTAAGAAACCTTACACAATCGTCGGTGACAAACTGCTTTTTGTTTTCAATCCAATCGGGCAGTCCGGGAGGCTGCACTTTTTCACCTTTTTCCTCACGGCCGGCAACATCAAAATTCAGGTCGAGCAGTTGCTGAAGTATATCTTTATCTTTATCGAATCCATAGGTTTCCATAACTGCATTGTCGAGGTTTTTGTGCAAATCTTTAATCGGGTTTTTCCCCGGAAGCTCCAGTTTGCGGTAAATATCGCGGAGGGTCATTTTGTATTTTTCGATGGCTTCGTTGCGGGCATCCCTCAAGGCTATGGCAGC
>JAFGGF010000437.1 GCA_016930735.1 Prolixibacteraceae bacterium | reverse complement strand
AATTTTGCAACACCCAAAAATAATAAATATATATTGATTTACAAGGACTTATGAGGGTGTTGCAAAAAAGTGCGTAAAACAGGAAAAAATGAACGCCCAGTTGCTAACAAAGTGTAAAAATAGTAGCCGGGAAGTAGATTTCACAAGCCTTGTAACGCACTTGAATATCCATGTATTTTGACAGGACTGGAAAGCCGACCCTCAAGCCGACTCAATGTTTTTTACTTTTTGCCCACCAAGCATTTTTTAAACAATTGCCAACCCACAATTGCACATTTGTTTTTGCCCCGACACACGGAGCCAACCATTCGGCAAAATTAAAAGAACCATTTTTTGTCGACTTACAGATTAATGCTAACTTTGTCATTCATAATATTTAAATGTTTTGAGAAATATTTTAATCATAGACGATGAGGAAAAGTTAAGAAATCTTTTGACAAAGATTATTAGCTACGAGGGTTTTAAAGTACACCAAGCCAGTAATTGTAAAATGGCATTAAAAATTTTGGAGCAGTTTGGAGTTGATGTTGTGATATGTGACGTAAAGCTGCCTGATGGCAATGGGGTTGAGCTTTCAAAAGAAATTAAAAATAAGTACCCTGTAGTAGAAATAATTCTTCTTACAGCTTATGGTAATATTCCGGATGGCGTTCAGGCAATTAAAAATGGGGCTTTTGATTATATTACCAAGGGCGACGACAATAATAAAATCATTCCCTTGCTATATCGTGCAATTGAAAAAGTAGAACTGGCAAAACGTGTTCAGCATTTAGAAAAACAACTTGGCGAAAAATACTCTTTTGAAAAAATAATTGGAACGTCAAAACTCATACAAAATGCAATTTTCCTTGCAAGAAAAGTGGCTGATAGTGATACAACCGTTTTACTTACTGGAGAAACCGGCACAGGAAAAGAAGTATTTGCACAAGCGATTCATCAGGAAAGTAGCCGAAGAAACAAGAACTTTGTTGCAATCAACTGTTCTGCATTTAGTCGAGATCTTTTAGAAAGTGAATTTTTCGGACACCAAGCAGGTGCGTTTAGTGGAGCTATTAAAGATCATAAAGGACTTTTTTATGAAGCCAATAACGGCACTATTTTTCTTGATGAAATTGGGGAGTTGGCATTGGACTTACAAGCCAAATTGCTAAGAGTAATTGAAACCGGTGAGTTTTTTAAAGTGGGCGAAAGTAAAGCAACCAAAGTAAATGTTCGCATTATTGCTGCCACAAACCGGGATTTGCAAAAAGAAATAGAAAGCGGAAATTTCAGAGAAGATTTGTTTTACCGTATTTCTGCTTTTCAGATTAATTTGCCGGCCTTACATGAAAGAGTAATTGATATTGAGTTTCTTGCAAATCATTTTATACAAATGTATTCAATAAAAGCCAATAAGAAAGTGGTTGGAATTTCGGATGATTGCATCAATGCATTAAAACTACATCAATGGAAAGGGAATATTCGAGAACTTAGAAATGTGATGGAAAGGTGTGTTATTTTGGCTGAAAGTACAGAGATTACAGCTGATTTGCTACCTATGGAAATTCAAAGAACTGAAACATTATTTTCAAAAAACAAACCATTTTCTACTTTTGAATTAGCAAGTGCCGAAAAACTGCATATTCAAAAGGTTTTAAATCACACCAACGGAAATAAAACCAAAACTGCTCAGTTGCTTAATATTGCCCTGACCACGCTTTACCGCAAGATTGAAGATTATAATCTTTAATTTTCCATTCATAATGCTAAGCCCAAACCTTTCAAAACGATAGGGTTCGTTTTTCCTGTAAATTCAGGACTAATTCAAATCTCATTCATTTTTAGTCAGTTATAAAGCATTCCCAAAAAAGGGAACATGAATTGGTATGTCTTTATTGAAATCAAAAACGAAAAATAATGACAACGTTTATTCTCATTGCAGTCGGAGTGCTGGTCTTCGCTCTATTCTTTAAATCAATTGACTTTTTTGAAAAAATTTAAAAACAACGTTAGAAAAAAAAAGCTATGACAATTCTATTCATTATCGCAATCGCAGTATTTGCCTATTTGGTTTATGTACTGCTCAAACCTGAAAAAATTTAAAACTATGAATACAGAGATACTTGGAGTAATATTTATGTACGCTCTGGTGGTTGCTCTGGCCATACCACTAGGCAGATATATAGGCAAGGTATTTTCTTACCAGAATACCTGGCTTGACAAAATTTTCAACCCAATTGATAAGCTGTTCTTTAAACTTAGCGGTATAAATCCCGAAAAGGAAATGAACTGGAAACAGCATTTGGTAGCACTGTTAACTATCAACCTTGTATGGTTTCTCGTTTCCATGTTCACATTAATGAACATGAGCTGGTTGCCGCTCAACCCCGATGGAAATCCGTCTATGAGTGCTGACCTTGCATTTAATACATCGGTAAGTTTTGTTACCAACACCAACCTTCAGCATTATTCAGGCGAAACCAGCCTTTCTTACCTGGGGCAACTAATTTTGATGCTGTGGCAGTTTATCAGCGCTGGAACCGGTATTGCCATTGGCGCCGTGGTGTTTGTAGCGATGAAAGAACGTACCACCGAAAAATTAGGCAACTTCTACAGCTTTTTTGTGAGAAGTTGTACCCGTATCTTATTCCCTCTTGCCATGATAGGTGCCACTATCCTGGTTTTAAATGGTTCTCCAATGACCTTTAAAGGCAAGGCAACCACCACCACGCTCGAAGGAGCTACACAACAAATCAGTCGAGGCCCGGTTGCCGCGTTCGTAATCATCAAACAATTGGGAACAAACGGCGGCGGATTTTATGGCCCGAATTCAACCAATCCGATGGAAAACCCAAATTACCTCACCAACATCGTTGAAACCGCAAGTATCTTTTTAATACCCATTGCCATGATTTTTGCCTTCGGGTTTGTAATTCGAAGGAAAAAACTGGCCTGGACAATTTTCGGGGTAATGACTACAGGTTTTCTCCTATTGGTAATTCCATCAATCTTTAGTGAAATGAATGGGAATCCTGCCATTGCGCACATGGGTATTCAACAAAACATGGGCAGTATGGAGGGCAAAGAAGTCAGGTTTGGTCCGGCAGCATCGGCGTATTGGGCGGTTAATACAACCTGTACCAGCAATGGTTCGGTAAATGCCATGCATGACAGCATGATGCCGATAACCGGAATGGCCGCCCTTTTAGGTATGATGGTCAATAGTTTCTACGGCGGAGTTGGCGTGGGCTTTTTAAATTTTTACATCTTCATTATAATCGCTGTTTTCATTTCGGGGTTAATGGTGGGACGAACGCCTGAATTTCTGGGCAAAAAAATTGAAGCCAAGGAGGTGAAAATTGCTATGATTATTGCTCTGTTGCACCCCTTTTTCATCCTTGTGGGTACGGCACTGGCCAGCTATTTGTATGTTGGCAATCCGGCCGAATACGCCGGTTGGCTCAATAATCCTGGTTATCATGGGTTCAGTGAGATGCTTTATGAGTTCAGCTCGGCTTCGGCAAACAATGGAAGCGGGTTTGAAGGACTGGGTGACAATACCATGTTTTGGAATGTTTCCACCGGTTTGGTCATGTTGCTTGCCAGGTACCTGCCTATTATCGGCCCTGTGGCAATTGCCGGAATCCTGGCAGCTAAAAAATACATTCCCGAAGGTGCAGGAACCTTAAAAACGGATACGGGCACTTTTGGTCTGATGATATTTGCAGTCATGTTCATTGTTGTTGCCCTGTCATTTTTTCCTGCCTTAGCACTTGGTCAGCTGGCCGAATATTTCACATTGTATTAGTAATTAAAAATTTAGAATTAAGAAATGAAATCACAAAATACATCCTTGTTTCAAAAGGATCAGGTTCAGGAAGCCTTTAGGGAATCCTTTGTAAAACTCGACCCAAGGAAAATGATTCACAATCCTGTAATGTTTACCGTCGAAATTGGTAGCATTGTAATGTTGGTAGTAACCTTATTCACCCTAACCGGTGACAATTCGCAGGGAAGCTTCGGTTATAACTTCACCGTATTTCTACTCCTGTTTGTAACTTTACTATTTGCCAATTTTGCCGAAGCCATAGCCGAAGCAAGAGGGAAAGCCCAGGCAAACAGCTTGCGAAGTACTAGGGAAGAAACTCCTGCGAAGCTGGAAAATGGTGAAACAATTTCATCATCCCAACTTAAAAAAGGTGATATCTTTATTTGCGAAACAGGAGATATAATCCCAACCGATGGGGAAATCATAGAAGGATTGGCTACCATTGACGAAAGTGCCATTACCGGTGAAAGCGCACCCGTAATTCGTGAAGCCGGGGGTGATAAAAGTTCGGTAACAGGCGGTACAAAAGTACTTTCCGATAAAATTAAGGTAGAAGTCACTACACAACCGGGTGAAAGCTTTTTGGATAAAATGATTGCCCTGGTTGAAGGGGCTTCCAGGCAGAAAACACCTAATGAAATTGCATTGACCATTTTACTGGCAGGGTTCACACTGGTTTTCATTATTGTAACAGTTACGTTAAAACCTTTTGCAGATTACGCCAATACTCCCATAACCATTTCGGCATTCATCGCATTGTTTGTATGCCTTATCCCCACAACTATTGGTGGTTTGCTTTCGGCAATTGGCATTGCCGGCATGGACAGGGCTTTGCGAGCCAATGTAATTACCAAAAGCGGTAAAGCCGTAGAAACCGCAGGTGATATTGATGTATTGCTTTTGGACAAAACCGGAACGATTACCATTGGCAACAGAAAGGCAACCAAATTTTATCCGGTTCAAGGAATTGACGAGAAACATTTTATAAAATTAGTGGTTTTAAGCTCAATGAGCGATGAAACACCCGAAGGTAAATCCATTATTGAATTGGCAGGTATCAATCCAATGACTTATCAATTAACGAATCCCCATTATATAAAATTTACTGCCGAAACCCGCAGTTCAGGAATCGACTTTGACGATAAACGCATCCGAAAAGGGGCATCAGATGCTATCAAAGAACTCTGCAAAAATGCAGGAAACGTCTTTCCTAATGAAACGGACGAAAAAGTAAAAACCATTTCTACTAAGGGTGGAACCCCATTGGTAGTTTCTGAAAATGAAAAAGTGATTGGTGTTATTGAATTGCAAGACATCATTAAGCCAGGTATTCAGGAGCGTTTTGAACGCCTGCGCAAAATGGGTATCAAAACCGTAATGGTAACAGGCGACAACCCACTTACGGCAAAATATATTGCCGAAAAAGCTGGTGTGGATGATTTTATTGCCGAAGCCAGACCTGAAGATAAAATGGAATACATCAAGAAGGAACAAGCCGAAGGACGTTTGGTTGCCATGATGGGAGACGGTACAAATGATGCCCCAGCATTGGCTCAGGCAGATGTGGGGGTAGCCATGAACAGCGGAACACAAGCCGCAAAGGAAGCCGGTAATATGGTTGATCTGGACAATGACCCTACCAAACTGATCGAAATTGTGGAAATCGGTAAACAATTGCTTATGACACGGGGCGCGCTTACAACTTTCAGTATTGCAAATGATGTGGCAAAATACTTTGCCATTATCCCTGCCTTGTTTATCACAGCAATCCCGGTGTTGCAGGGTTTAAACATTATGCATCTGGATAGTCCTGCTAGTGCTATACTGTCGGCAGTTATTTTCAATGCCATCATCATCCCGTTGCTGATTCCGTTGGCCTTACGAGGAGTAGCATATAAACCCATAGGGGCAAGCGCATTGCTTCGCAGGAACTTATTTATTTATGGGCTGGGTGGTATTATTGTTCCTTTCATCGGGATCAAATTGATTGACTTATTGGTTTCAACACTCATTTAATAATTAAAAAAAATGAAAAAGAATATAGTACCCGCAATAAGGCTTACCCTGGTAAGCATGGTTTTCTTTATGGGCATTTACACTCTGGTTATACTCGGGATTGCCCAACTGGCGCCCAACAAGGGAAACGGATTAACCATAACACAAGATGGAAAAACCTATTATATAAATGTAGGACAATCCATTAACCAGGATAAATATTTCTGGTCTAGGCCATCGGCAGTCGATTACAACGCAGCAGGTTCGGGCGGAAGTAACAAAGGCCCATCAAACCCAGAATATCTTGCTGAAGTTCAAGCGCGCATTGATACATTTCTGGTTCATAATCCGGGAATCAATAAAGCAGATATCCCTGCCGACCTGGTGACTGCAAGCGGGAGCGGGCTGGACCCACATATTTCTGTACAAGCAGCCAAAGTTCAGGTTAAAAGGATTGCGGAAATTCGTGTGCTTTCAGAAGACACCCTGCTTCAGCTAATTCAAGAAAATACCGAAAAACCTTTGTTAAGTTTATTTGGTACGGAAAGGATAAATGTATTAAAGTTAAATCTCGATTTGGATAAAATCTCAAATAATTAAACAATGAAAAAAAAATATTCTAACCTGATAATACTTACAATCTTATTCATGGGGTTTCTTATTCCTTTTCAGGAATTAAAAGCACAGGAAAAGGACACAACTTCGCCGTTTTCAGTTAACATCGATTTTTATACTGGCTATGTGTGGCGTGGTACTTTATTTTCAGGTCCATCAGTTCAGCCATCACTGTCATGGCAACACAAAGGATTGAAAATCGGAGGCTGGGCCTCTCAGGATTTTGCAGGAACCTACAACGAAGCTGACCTTTATGTAACTTATAGTTTTAATTTTGGTTTGAGTTTAGGCATTACGGATTATTATTATCCCGGACTCAGTTATTCTGATTCTTCAGAAACTACAGGTTCTCATGCATATGAGATTAATCTTGTCTATACGATTGGAAAATTGTCATTGGCGGCCAATTATGTACTTAACAAAGCCGGAGGTGCAGCATCAGCAGGTGCTGACACCTATGTTGAATTGAAATACAATTTCAAAAATATTGGCATATTTGCCGGTGTTGGCAATGGATGGTTAACCATTGAAGAACCCGGGAAAGGTGATAAATTTGGCTTAGTAAATATTGGTGCAAGCATTTCAAAAGAAATAAAAATCACTGATAAGCTTTCGATTCCTTTAAATGGTTCGGTGATCTGGAATCCACAGGCTGAACAGTTCTATATCGTTGCAGGTTTCTCGTTATAATGAAGTTTTGAATATGCCACGTTGTCAATTCTATATCGGGTGCAAATATTTTAACTTTGTTTAAATTCTTTAAGGATAATGGAAAAAGAACAAAATGTCCAGCATTTTCTCGATTTGATAAAAAAATCAAGAAAAGGTAAGTTTAAAATCTACATCGGCATGAGTGCCGGTGTAGGTAAAACCTACCGTATGTTGCAGGAAGCACATATTTTACTCCGGAACGGGATTGACGTAAAACTTGGGTATGTAGAGACTCACGGACGCGAAGATGTTGAAAATCTGCTTCAGGGTTTGCCTATAATTCCCCAAAGGAAAATTTTTTACAAAAGCAGGGAATTGGAAGAATTGGATTTGCAGGCAATACTGAATTTAAGGCCTGAGGTAGTGATTATTGATGAACTGGCGCATTCCAACATCCCCGGAAGTAAAAATGAAAAACGCTGGCAGGACATTCTTGAAATTATTGATGCAGGTATTAATGTGATTAGTGCCATCAATATACAGCATATTGAAGGGTTAAATGAGGAAGTTAAGACGATAACGGGCATAGAAACCAGGGAGCGTATCCCTGATAAAGTATTGAGTCAGGCCGATGAAGTAGTGAATATTGACTTCCCCGCCGATGAACTCATTACAAGGCTTAAGGATGGCAAAATTTATACGAAAGATAAAATTGAAACTGCCTTGAGCCATTATTTTAAAGCAGAAAACCTTTTGCAGTTAAGGCAGTTGGCGCTCAAAGAAGTAGCCTCTCAGGTCGAACGGAAAGTGGAAAGGGAAGTTTCCAAAAGTATTCCGCAGTTCCATGCACGGTTTCTGGGATGTATCAGTACAAATGAACAAACAGCCAAAAATGTTATTCGTAAAACAGCTCGTCTTGCTAATTTCTATAACAGTAAATGGTACGTGCTGTATGTACAAACACCCAAAGAGAGTCCTGACAAAATTGCTCTTGACAAGCAAAGGCACCTGATAAACAATTTCAAACTGGCCACGGAAATGGGTGCCGAAATTATTAAAATAAGCAGTAATAAAGTAGCCAAAGCTATTATCGAACAGGCAGTTGAACGTGAAGTCACTACAGTTTGTATTGGCAGGCCACGTATTAATTTATTGAAACTGATTTTAGCAACGAATATTTTTAACGACTTGATGAAAAAACTTTCATCAAATAAAATTGACATTATAATACTTTCATAAATGAAAATCAAATCAAAACTGATATTAGGTCTGGGGGCGTTATTTAGCCTGATTATATTTTTAAGCATACTTGGAATTTTAAAAATTAATTCCCTGTCAAAAGCCACTGAAAACATTCTGGTTGACAACTACAGAACGCTCGAATATGCAAGGGACATGTTAAAAGCGCTGGACAAGATACACGCAGATGAAAAAGCAATTGATATTTTTAAAGACAACCTCACGAAGCAACAAAACAACATTACTGAAATCGGAGAAACTGAGCTTACAGACAGCCTTGCCGCACATTTCATCAAGTTAATCCAAAATCAATCAGATACGCTTGCCCCCTTTGAAATAAGAAACGACTTGAATCGTATCGTGCATTTAAACATGGCTGCTATTCAGGAAAAAAGTGCTATCGCTCAAAAAAAAGCAAAGAATGCAGTTCTGTGGATAGGTGTTACCGCAATTTTCTGTTTTATAATTTCTTTTATTTTATTGCTGAGACTCCCTGGAAACATTGCCAATCCAATAAGAGAACTTACTGAAAGTACTCGCCAAATAGCTGCAAAAAATTATTCACAAAGGGTCCAACTTGAAAAACACAATGAATTTAGTGAATTGGCAAAGTCGTTTAATTCCATGGCTGAAAAGCTGGAAGAATACAATAATAGTAATCTTGCCAGAATGATGATGGCTATAAAAAGAATGGACGCATTGATAGAAAAGATGAATGAACCTGTAATCGGGTTGGACGAAAACAGGATAATCATTTTTGCTAACGATGAAGCCCGGAAAATAACGGGTTTGGAAAAAGGGCATCTCGTTGGCAAGAACGCCGATGAGCTTGCTGTTACCAACGATTTGATGCGTGAATTGCTACAAGAACTTTTCGGAGCGAGTCAAAAAAAAGGGAAAGAACCATTAAAAATATTTGCTGACGGCAAAGAAAGTTATTTTGAGAAGGAAATTTTAAACATTACCCTTGAACCCCAAGGCACTCAGGATAAAAAATTGATCAGCCAGGTAATTTTGCTTCGGAATGTAACATCCTATAAAGAACTCGATTTTGCCAAAACCAATTTTATTGCAACGGTCTCTCATGAATTTAAAACACCAATATCATCCATAAAAATGAGTCTCCAGCTATTGGAAAAAAACCAAATTGGTCCGTTGAACAATGAACAGAAAAATTTGATAACCAGTATTAAAGATGACGCAGATCGGCTTTTAAATATTACTGGCGAATTGCTTAATATGACACAGGTTGAAAGTGGTAAAATTCAATTAAGCATCATACCTGCCAATGCGAAAGATATTTTGAACTACGCCATCAAGGCCACTAAAATGCAGGCCGAACAAAAAAAGATATCTCTCGAAATAGATTGTTCACCGGAACTACCCAGAGTCCTTGTCGACAGCGAAAAAACAGCATGGGTATTAACCAATTTGATTTCAAATGCCATTCGATATTCTTACGACAATTCAACAATCCATTTAACAATCAAAGAACAAAATAAAAAAGTGCTTATTTCGGTCAAAGACACTGGACAAGGGATAGCCCCCCAATACAAGGACAAAATCTTTAACCGTTATTTTCGTATTCCAGGAACAAAAAAAGAAGGAGTCGGACTTGGATTATCTATCAGCAAAGAATTTATTGAGGCCCAGGGCGGACAAATTACAGTTGAGAGCGAATTTGGATCAGGAAGCTCTTTCACAGTTATGCTAAATTCTTTCGCATAATTCAACATGCACATACTAACCTGAGTTCGATATAGGCAAATTATTAAAAGAGAGCAAGTTGGTTTGAAACAGTAACAGTTTCGTATTTGATACTTGGTTT
>JAFGGF010000436.1 GCA_016930735.1 Prolixibacteraceae bacterium | reverse complement strand
ATCTTTTTTTGTCAGGATTGTGAAATGCTGCGACTAATAGGCGTAACCATAAATTTATACACGTATGAAAAGTTCAGTATTATTCAAGATTACTTTAGTATTAGCACTAGTAGTTTCCTTGCAATCGTGCAGCGACGATGATGAAGATGTAAAACAGGAGTTTGTTGCTGATGACAGCTCTTTCAGTAATTTTATGAGTTGGAAATTGGAAGCAACCAATCAAGGTCCAGACCCGGCGCTGGGTGGGGCACATGCAGGAAACGATGAAAGTGTAACCCGGAAGATTTATTACAAAGATGGCGTGAGTGCTGTAAATGGTGAATTTCCGGTTGGGACAATCATTGTGAAACACTCCAGCAACCCTGACCAATCGGTGAATGAATTTACTGCAATGGTGAAAAGGGGAAATGATTTCAGTCCGAATGGAGGAGATTGGGAATGGTTTATGCTCAATGCCGATGGCTCTATTGCCACCGACCCTTCATCGGGAATGAAAATGCGCGGCGCCAGTTTGATGAATGGTATGTGTCTTCAGTGTCATTCTGCTGGTTCTGTGGATTATACTTTCACAAAATAAATCCTCTTATTTTTGAAAGTGATGGCAACCAGGAAGAGATAAAAAGTCTCTCAGGTTGCCTTTTGTTTTTTGAGGCCCCATGAATACCATTAACAAACGATTTCCGGAAACCAGTTTCCATTTTTTTTTCATCTTTTGTCTGGAAAGGTAAACCACTGCGACTATTACGGTGTAGTAACAAAATTTTAAAATTATAACGTTATGAGAAAATTACATGGATTACGTTTTGCCGCATTAATAGGCATTGTCGCTTTTATCAGTGCCTGTCAGGAATCATTAATCCCCAATGACGAGGAAGTAACATTGAAAAGTGGAGAACTAAAATCTGCGAATCCGGACAAAGGATTTATTCATGGTATCGTAGTGGATGTTGACGACATGGATTACTATCTGGCCGGTCCTGCTGATAGTCCTGACGGAAAACGGGATGTCCCTGGTCATTATTGGGTTAAAGCAGGTAAAGATAAACTGGTTGGAAAACATTATAACACCGGTCCTTTTGGTGCGACTAAATGGTGGTCGTCCAATGCTCCCGATGGAGAATTGCTTTTTAAAGTAGATGCCATTATCGATGAATGGACTGAAGAAAAAGCAGAACAGTATGCTGATCGCGGTTTTGTGCATTACCACGAACTGGTTAAGGTATCCGATGGAAGTTTGCACCCGCACAAGGTAGTTTGGTTAAAACACATTGCTGTTACAACTTTTACATTGGATGGTGGCCCCATGCAGCCTAACCCTGGATTTGAAATGACTCCCGGTGTAGCCTACAATTTTATGCCCAATTATATGATGCCATATCACGCTGACGGTGAGATGCATTAATTTAAACTGTATACTCCGAAAACTTTAATAATTATTTCAATTCCTGCAGTTCAAAAGTTCTTATTTTGCAGGGATTGAAATCTTTTTTGATATATTGCAATTTGTACAGTAAATTATTATTAATACATATATTGTACAAAATTATCGTCCCGAGGAATGAGGGGTTCTAATGTATTAGACATGTTTAACCACCACTCTGTATTTTATTTTCTACAATATCATTACCATTACAGAGCATTCAACTACAATAGAACTATGATGACGAAGATGCCATTTTTACTCAATTTCAAATTATAATGGTCAGTTTATTGACAGCTTCAAATATTGATAAATTTGCTTTATTCAAAGCAATTGCTTAGATTTAAACTTTTATTTATAAAATTATGCCGCGAAGTAAAGCATACAGCGATGATTTAGTACTCGAAAAAGCAATGAACGTATTTTGGGTTCATGGCTATGAGGCCACTTCGGTGCGCTTGCTCGAAAAAGAGATGGGCATTAACCAGTTTTCTATTTATGCATCATTTAAAAATAAAAAGAACCTGTTTGTAAATGCCTTACGCAAATACCGCGAGCATGTTATTATAAACAGGTTTCAACCTTTATTACAGGAAGGCGCAGGCCTGGTAGAACTGGAACGTTTTTTAATCAATGCTACAGTAATTCGCAAGAGCTTTGACAATAAAAAGGGTTGTCTGGTAGTAAATACTGCTGGCGAGTTGGGAGAGAAAGACCCGGAAATTGCCAGGGAGATTAACCAATATTACGATTTCATCCGCAATATGCTTTTGCAGGTGCTTAAGAATGCGGTTGCCAAAGGAGAAATTCTGTCAAATACTGATGTGGAAAAACAAGCCAACTTTTTCCTGGGAGTTATGCAGGGCATTTCAGTTGCTGGGAAAACCATGGGTAAAAACCAGTTGAAAGATTTTGTTGAGATAGCTTTAAATCAAATCAAATAATTTTTTTTAATCGAATACTAAGCAATCGCTTAGTTTAAACTAAATTTTTAAAATTTAATAAAATGAAGCATTTATTTTTAGTTTTATTCTGTTAATATTCATCAAAAGTATACCACGAATATTCATCAAAAGTGTACCACTTTTCCAGCGCTCTCATTGATGAATAAGCGGAGCGAAATGAAGAAATGAGAGCGCTGGAAAGCTTATTTTTAACTTGCCTTTTGTATTATCCATAAACAAAAGGCGCAATGTATGGAATCGATATGTGGTATACAGTAAAAACGCTATTAGACAGAGGGAAAAGCCTCAGGGCCATTTCCAGTGAACTGGGCATCAGCCGCAGGACGGTAACCAAAATCCGTAACGAACTTCAAAAAGGTAACATCCAGCCAGGGGCAATTGATAAGCCCGGTATCCTGGATGATTATTTCGATTACATTTTAGAGCTGCACGAGAAACAATTAACCAGCGTACTCATCCATCGGAGACTAACCCAGGACAAAGGATTGAAAGTGTCTTACCCTACTGTTTTGCGGTATGTAAACCGGTTAAAGCAATCCGAGGTATATGTTCCGGTAGAACTGCCTCCCTCAGAAGAGGCACAGGTGGATTTTGGCTACCTTGGTGAGTTCAGAAAAGAGGGAAAGACAGCAAAACTTTGGGTTTTCTGCATGACCCTTTCGTTTAGCAGGTATGCGTATTACGAGATTGTCACCAACCAGAAGACCGATACCTTTATCCGGTGCCACATCCATGCTTTTGAGTTTTTTGGAGGTGTGCCCAAAACGGTTAAAATTGATAACCTGAAGGCCGCCGTCCTGGAAGCTAATTTTTACGAGCCTGTATTCCAGCAGCAATACAGCCAGTTTCTTGCGCATTACAACTGCGCTCCCATCACGGCCCGTGTCAGGCGCGGACAAGATAAAGGGAAAGTTGAATCGGGTATTAAATACGTAAAGAATAACTTCCTGAAAGGCCTTGGGCACAGGGATTACTATAAGGCTTACCGTGAAATCAGGCACTGGAACGCCCATATCTGCAACAAGCGGGTACACGGTACCACCCGGAAAGTTCCGAAAGAAGTATTCCTTCAAAAAGAGAAAAAAGAGCTTTCCCCATTGCCCCAAAAACGGTATGAAGTTTTTTCGGTTGAAAAACGGAAAGTAAAACCCAACGGTCATTTTTCTTTTCAGCTAAACTATTATTCGGTTCCCCATGTATATGCCAACCGGGAAATCACGGTTAAAAGCAGTGACAGCCTGCTCAGGGCCTACTGCGGACTGGAGCAGATAGCTGTGCACCCAATAGAAAAACACCAGAAAGGGATTTACATTACCACTGAAGGCCATAAACCACCGGAAAAGCAAAAAAAACCTGAAAGTTACTACGCTGAAAAAGCTGAACATGCAGGACCTCATGTAGCTGCCTTTCTTATTGCGTTAAAACACTATAAACCTTTTAGCTGGCAAAAATCAATCGTGGGCATCTTTAGCCTGACTGGCCGGTACACTGCACCAGTGGTGGACATGGCCTGCAAAAGGGCGCTGTTCTATGGGGCCTACAGCTACCAAAGCGTGAAAAACATTTGCAGTAAAGGATTGTACCAGGCCCCGGCCGAAACTCTTTCAGTAAAAGGGCAAAACGGTTTTAAACACGATTTAAGCATCTACGACAAATTATCCAACTAATAAAAACAATCTAAAATGGAAGCATTAAAATCAAAATTAAGGGAATTGAAACTGGCCGGTGTGGTAAAATCACTGGAAACCAGGAATAAATATGCCCTCGAAAATAACATCTCTTACATGGAATTTTTGGAAACGCTGGTGGAAGATGAATATGCCAACCGCCTTTCGAACTCTTACCGGAAACGTTTCAGTAAATCAAAACTCAACCCTGAGAAGAGCATCGATGAGTACGATTTTAAATACCAGCCCGAACTGGACAAGAAGCTCATCATGGAACTTGCCTCGTGCCGTTTTTTAAACCAAAACAAAAATATTGTTTTAATGGGGAAGCCCGGTGTTGGTAAAACCCACCTGGCCAATGCCATCGGGCTCGAGGCCATCAAACAAGGGTACAAGGCTGTTTTTACCCATGTAAACGAGCTCATCGAACGCCTTACTGCATCCCGGGCCGATGGAACCTATAATTACACCCTGAACCAATTCCTGAATACCGATTTGCTTATACTCGATGAAATTGGATTTAAAAAACTGCCTGCTAACGGACTGGACGATTTCTTTGAAATCATCCGTAAACGCTATGAGAATGGCTCAATGATTATTACAACTAACCGGAATTTTGAAGATTGGGGAAATGTTTTTGGCGACAATGTATTGGCTTCGGCCATTATCGACCGTATTGTCCATCATGCCTATATCATCAAAATTAACGGCGAAAGCTTTAGAATTAAAGACTATGCTAAAAATGATTAATTTATGCCTATTTTAGTGGTACACTTTTCGTGAACATTACTGGTATACTTCTTCCTTATTTTAACAGTTTTATTCGGCATTGGAATCGTGTCGCTATTCATATCGGCACAGCTTCCTGAGGATGATAAAGACAATAATTCTTCCGGTATTTCCTTTCACCAGCGAAGCTGGGAAGAAGCGCTGGCTCGGGCTAAAAAAGAAAACAAGCCGGTCTTCCTAGATATTTCAGCCAGTTGGTGCGCTCCCTGCAAATTATTAAAGGCAAATACTTTTACTGACCAGAAAGTGGCAGAATTTTACAACAGCAACTTTGTTAATGCAGCATTTGACGGGGAAAAAGGGGAAGGCATTTTACTTGCTGAAAAGTTTAAAATAAGCGCATACCCCACGCTCCTTTTTATTAATTCTGATGAGCAGGTGATTATGCGGGTTGAAGGATACAGAACCCCTGAGCAGTTTATCGAGTTGGGGGTAAAAATCAAAGAGAACCTGAACAAGTCACTGTCGCATAAATAAATTTCTATTAAAATATTGTACAAACAAAATTACAAGAAAATGAAAAAATTAACCTTTTTAATCTTCATTATGGCTTCAGCCCTTTTATCAGCAAATGCCCAGTTACCCGAAAAGGCCGAAGATATTTCTCCTTTGCTGAACGGGGAAACATTACCTGGGGCTATGTTGAAAGCTCCCGATGGAAGTGAGCATAATTTGCTTGACATAGTTAAGCAAAAGCCTTCAGTGGTTTTATTTTACCGCGGCGGCTGGTGCCCGTTTTGCAATGCCCATCTGGCCGAAATACAGGAAGCACAAAATGAAGTTGTTGGCTTAGGGTACCAGATTATTGCCATCAGTCCCGATTCACCTGAAAACCTGCAGGCTACCGATGAAAAACACAACCTGGCTTACAGCCTTTATTCCGATGCCGGCGGGGAACTGATAAAAGCCATTGGTATTGCTTTT
>JAFGGF010000435.1 GCA_016930735.1 Prolixibacteraceae bacterium | reverse complement strand
TGAAGGACAGATTCAATATCTCTACTACCATGAATCTTATTTGTTACGAAATCTGCGATTTTTTCCCATTGTGCAAATGATGGTCATTTTTATTTTTATCGGGATTGCATATTATGCTTTCAGTGCATCACGAAAAGCAGAACAAAACCAGGTTTGGGTTGGCATGTCGAAAGAAACAGCACATCAACTGGGCACACCTATTTCAGCATTAATGGCCTGGCTCGAAATCCTTAAATTAAAAGACATAGACCCTGAGCTGATCCAGGAATTTGATAAAGACATCAAACGGCTTGAAAAAATTACCGAACGATTTTCGAAAATAGGTTCAACACCCGAATTGCTTCATACAAATGTTACCGAAGTCCTTGATTCTACATTGACTTATCTGAAATCACGTTTTTCAAACCTGGTAAAATTTGAATCGCTTTACAATAAAGAAACCGTTTTCATTGCACCTTTAAATGCTGCTTTATTTTCGTGGGTTATTGAGAACCTCTGCAAAAATGCTATCGATGCGATGGAAAACAATCCCGGGACAATTTCTGTCAGATTAACTGAAAAAGAAGATAATATACGTATTGATATTTCAGATACGGGTAAGGGAATCCCTAAATCGCAGCATAAAACAATATTTCAACCCGGTTTCTCCACAAAAAAAAGGGGCTGGGGACTGGGATTATCGCTGGCAAAAAGGATCATTGAAATGTACCACAAGGGAAAAATATTCATCAAACAAAGTGAAATTAACAAAGGCACTACCTTCAGGATTATATTAAAAAAGGGTTAACTGCTTAATTTTAAATCATTAAAATATTTTTCAATTTAATTTTAGCCATTTAAATAAAATTTATATTTTTGCTGCACTTTTTGAAAAACCGTGGGTAAAACCTCACAATATAGTATTGCCTTTAAAGGCCTGAAGGAAGGTATTCATGAATTTGAATACAAAATAGGAAACAAGTTCTTTGAGCTTTTTGATAAAAGTCTGGTTGAAAAAGCCAATATTTTGGCAAAAGTTAAATTCGAAAAACGCAGCAACTTGCTGACACTTTTTTTTCATTTGAAAGGGACAGTTGAATTAATTTGCGACCGTTGCCTCGATAAGTACAATCAACCTGTAGAGATAAAAACATCGTTGTTTGTTAAGTTCGGTGAAAACCGTTTTGATGATATTGAAGATGTTTTATGGATTTCTCCTGACGAGGATTTTATCGATGTTGCTCAGTTATTTTATGAATATGCTGTATTAAGTATTCCAGCCCGGCATGTACATCCGAAAAACAAAGACGGAAAAAGGATGTGTGACCCGGAGATGCTTGATCAGATTAAAAAATATAAACTTAAAGAAAAGGAACAGGAGCCGGATCATCGGTGGGATGCATTGAAAAAATTAAGAAATAACAATTAAAATAAAATAAAATGGCACATCCAAAGCATAAAATTTCAAAAACGCGGAGAGACAAACGCAGGACTCATTATAAAGCAACTGCGCCGACTCTTGCAACTTGTTCCAATTGCGGAGCATCTGTAAAATACCACCATGTTTGCCCTGAATGCGGATATTACAAGGGAAAACAGGTTATTGAAAAAGATATTGCTGTTTAAAGAAATTTAAAGAAGCCCGGTTAATTCCGGGTTTTTTTATGTTAGCAATTTTAGGTGGAACTTTTTACTCTTTTGTTCCATTAATAATTGTAAATGTTAGCGAATTATTTCTCTTTTCAAAGAAAAACAACCACCGGTAAATCCGGAAACCAATAAATTCATTATTTCGCACCCGAAAAATTATTGAATTCACAATTCATAAAATTATTATGAAAAAAATCAGGGCGGCTATCACCGGCATTGGAGCATTTTTACCTGAATACAGGTTAACAAACGATGAATTAAGCACAATGGTGGAAACTTCCGATGAATGGATCATGCAAAGGATCGGGATTAAAGAACGCAGGATTCTGAAAGAACCAGGCAAAGCTACCAGCGATATGGGAACTGCAGCTGTAAAACAGCTTTTGAAAAAAACCTGCACTCATCCCAAAGAAGTGGATTTGCTTCTTTGTGCAACCATTACTCCTGATATGCCATTTCCGGCAACGGCAAATATTATAAGCCACAAAGTTGGCATTAAACGAGCCTGGAGTTTCGATGTAAATGCTGCCTGCTCCGGTTTTATCTATACATTGGCAACTGCTACCCAGTTTATTGAATCGGGTCGGTATAAAAAAGTTATTGTTGTTGGAGCCGATATGATGTCGTCGATAACAAATTATAAAGACCGGACAACCTGCCCCTTGTTTGGCGATGCCGGAACTGCCGTTATGCTTGAGCCTACAAAGGAGGAGCTCGGAATTATCGATTATATACACCATGTTAACGGGCTTGGCAGACACCACCTTCATATGAAAGCCGGAGGTTCATTACGCCCTGCTTCGCTGGAAACCGTACAGAATGATGAACATTTTGTTTACCAGGAAGGGCAAACCGTTTTTAAACATGCTGTTTCAGGGATGGCAGATGTAACAGAGGAAATAATGGAAAAGTATGGCTTAAATGCCGAGGACATTAACTGGCTGGTCCCTCACCAGGCCAACATGCGCATTATTGATGCAACGGCACGAAGGGTTGGGCTCGATAAAAATAAAGTAATGGTAAATATTCACAAATACGGGAATACTACTGCTGCTACTATCCCATTATGCCTTTACGATTACGAGAAACAACTCCGTAAAGGCGACAATCTGATCCTTACGGCTTTTGGTGCCGGGTTTACCTGGGGAAGTATTTTCCTCAAATGGGCTTACGACGGGGATAAAATATAAATGGTTGTAATAATTAATATTTCTGATCTGATTGCACTTAATATATAATTTTTGTATTTTCAGCAACTCTTTCAGAAAGACAAAAAGATATAAAACAAGCCATGGCAAAAATGAATTCAAGGATGAACAACGAACCACAAGGACAAAACATTAATTTAATCAGCAGCGGCACTAAAATTACTGGTGACATTGTTGCTGAAGGCGATATCCGGATCGACGGAGAACTGAAAGGCAATGTAAATGCCAAAGGCCGTTTGGTAGTTGGTGCCAGCGGAAAGATCGAAGGCGAAATTGTCTGTAATAATATCGAAATTTCGGGGCAGGTAAAAGGCAAAATCGGTGCAAAAGAACTGCTCAGTATGAAGTCAAGTTCGAAGATCAGTGGTGAAATTATTACCGGCAAACTTTCTGTTGAGCCGGGATCGGTATTTACGGGAACCTGTACGATGGGGAACCAGGCTGATGAACCTGCAAAAATCAAATAACAACAAAAATAAATTCGATAGTTTTATCAGGTATTCAGGCCTGGGCTTTGAAATGCTTGCCATTATTGCACTTGGCACTTTTGGTGGTTATAAGCTCGATCAGTGGCTGAAAACAGATTTTAACTGGTTTACTTTAATCCTGATGGTTTTTTCTGTTGTTATTTCAATTTTTTATGGTGTCAGAAATTTATTAAAAAAATGAGTTCGGAAATACAAAAATTTTTAGTCAGAATCAGCCTCGTTGCCATTGGATTAATTGTTCCCGGTTTTGTTGTATTCAAATGGTTTTTCCCTGAATATTACCTGCCGGTTTACTGGATCGCACTGGTTTTCTTTTATATTTTTACTTTGTTGATACATGCCTGGCAGGTAAATACTGCCAGGAAAGATATGGCAAAGTTCACCCGCTTGAATATGGTAACTGCCTTTTTAAAACTGATGGTTTATGCTGCATTTGTTGTAATTTATCTGGCAATAAGTACAGAAAAAGCTGTTGCATTTGTTATTATTATAATGATCATTTATATTGCTTTCACTTTTACAGAAGTCAACAGCCTTACCCGGTTTACACGTTCTTTAAACCGGAAATGGGAAAAATAATCCACATTTAAAAACCATTTTAAGCATTGTTAAAAAATGGCCTAAAAATTCATTTTTTCAAGCCCACATTGGAAAAAACTTATAAATTTGTGGACACTCAAAAAATTAGCAGCAAACTATGTTGAGATTTGTGAAAGTTACACTCTTTTTTCTTGCCCTTCTGGTAGTAAACTATACACATGTTTCTGCCCAGCATCTCACCGAAGAAACCGACCATAGTTCAGATATACACATCGAAAAAACAGGACACGACAACGAGTCGCCCGGCGAAGAAAAATTTGATGCAGGCAAGTTTGTAATTGAACACGTTTCTGATGCATACGAGTGGCATATCACCTCCTTTGGCGAAAAACACATAAGTGTTCCTTTACCGGTTATTCTTTACAGCAAAAACCCTGAATTACATGAAGGAAAAAGCTTTCATGTCTTTATGTCCTCAAAATTTCACCATGGTCATGAAGATTATAAAGGATTCCGTATTTCGCACAGTGAAGAATATGAAGGTAAAATTGTTGAGGTTGACAGCGATGGAAGTGAGCTGGGAAAACCAACCGATTTATCGATGACCAAAACCGTTGCCGGAGCATTGGTTGCAGCTATTCTTTTGGTTTGGGTATTTTTAGCCGTAGCAAGGGCTTCAAAACGAAATGTTGGGAAAGCTCCGAAAGGATTACAAAACCTTGTTGAACCGATTATTGTTTTTATACGCGACGAAGTTGCTTTGCCAGCCATTGGTGAAAAAAAGTATAAAAAATTCATGCCATATTTATTAACGCTGTTCTTTTTTATACTGATCAACAACTTTATGGGCCTCATCCCCATTTTTCCGTTTGGTGCCAACGTAACCGGAAATATTTCGGTTACCCTTGTCCTTGCATTGTTTACATTTATTATAACATCATTTAGTGGTAATAAACATTACTGGAAAGAAATCTACAATCCTGATGTACCCTGGTGGCTGAAATTTCCGCTGCCTTTAATGCCTATTGTTGAGCTTTCAGGCGTGATCACAAAACCGTTTGTTTTAATGGTGCGACTTTTTGCCAACATGTTGGCCGGGCACATGATTGTTACGGTTTTTGTCAGCCTGATTTTCATTTTTGCCGGATTATTCGGACCAGCAGTTGGTTATGCTGCAAGCCCGGTTTCAATATTGTTTTCCGTATTTATTTTACTGCTCGATGTTTTGGTATCGTTTATACAAGCTTATGTTTTTACGTTGTTGTCGGCCCTGTATTTTGGAATGGCAACAACAGAACACCATTAATATTAATAATTAAAATTAAATGCTATGTTATCAACAATTTTAGCAGCTATACAAGGAGCAACTGATGCGTTAGATGCAGAAACAATTGCAGCAACTTATTCAGGATTTGCAAAATTAGGTGCTGCTTTAGGAGCTGGCCTCGCTGCAATTGGTGCAGGTATGGGTATCGGTAAAATCGGTGCCAGTGCCATGGAAGCTATTGCACGTCAGCCCGAAGCAAGCGGTGACATCCGCTCAAACATGATCGTTTCTGCAGCTTTGATCGAAGGGGTAGCCTTCTTTGCTGTGATCATTTGTGCACTTGTTATTTTCGTATAGCAAAAAACATTTGGCAACAATCCCCGGGATTGCCGGGGTTTAGTTGCCGTTAACTGAAAAAAATTAAATTATGGGTTTAGTATCACCAAATCCGGGGACAATAATCTGGTTGGTAATCATTTTCGGGATCGTACTTTTTATCCTGGCAAAATTTGCCTGGAAACCAATCCTGAATCTTTTAAAAGAAAGAGAAGAATCGATTGCCAAAGCTTTAAGTGCTGCTGATAAAGCACGTGAAGAAGTGGAAGGATTAAAAGCCGACAACGAAAAAATTATCCGTGAAGCCCGACGCGAAAGGGAAGCAATCCTGAAAGAGGCTAAAGAAATTAAAGATAAGATTGTTGCCGAAGCAAAAGAAAAAGCAAACCTGGAAACTCAAAAAAGTATTGAACAGGCTCGTATTCAAATCGAATCTGAAAAAAATGCAGCCATCGACGAAATAAAAGTACAGGTTGCTGAGCTTTCAGTAAAAATTGCTGAGAAGCTGATTCAGAAAGAATTGGCAAACACTGCCGACCAGGAAAAAATGGTTAACGGATTGCTTGATAATTTAAAGTTGAATTAATTCCATGAATGAAAGTATAATTACAGTCCGCTATGCAAAAGCTTTTTTTTCACTGGCAAAGGAAAAAGGGATGCTCGACACACTTAAAGCTGATATTGAAACAGTAATGAATGTGTGTAACGAATCAGTCGATTTTATCCTTTTCCTTGATAGCCCGGTTGTAAAAACTTCCAAAAAAATAAAACTGTTTACGGAAATTTTTTCAGGGTCGGTACATGAGTTAACCTTAAAGTTTTTAATCCTGATCGCCGAAAACAAAAGGGAATCCTACATTCCTGGCGTTTGCCGCAACTTTCTGGGCTTAACACGTGAAAACATGGGGATCAAATCGGCAGTAATGACCACCGCAACTGAATTGTCAGAAGCAACTACCGAAAAAGTAAAACAAATTCTGGAAAAAGAGCTCAAATCGAAAATCGAATTATCAGGCAGGGTCAATCCGGAAATTTTAGGAGGAATGATCCTTCGGATCGAAGACAAACAGTTTGATGCCAGCCTGGCAACACAATTAAAGAAAGTAAAAACAGCATTGCTGGAAACCGAAATAAAATAACCAAAACTCAGTAAAAAAAATTTACTATGGCTAATATAAAACCTGCTGAAGTATCCCAAATATTAAAAAAACAGCTCGAAGGATTTAAAACCGAAGCTGAACTTGAAGAGGTTGGAACCGTTCTACAGGTGGGAGACGGGATTGCACGTATTTACGGGCTTTCGAATGTTGAAGCTAATGAAATGATCGAGTTCGAAAACGGGATGCAAGGCATTATCCTAAACCTTGAAGAAGATAATGTGGGCGCTGTATTGTTAGGCCCTTCCGAAGAAATTGGCGAAGGCGACACCGTTAAAAGATTGCAACGTATTGCATCCATTATGGTTGGTGAAGGCCTTTTAGGACGTGTGATCAACACCATCGGAAAACCGATCGATGGCAAAGGAGCTATTCAGGGTGAATTACTTGAATTGCCTCTTGAACGTAAAGCTCCGGGTGTAATTTTCCGTCAGAAAGTAAATCAACCACTTCAAACAGGATTAAAGCCAATTGATGCCATGATCCCGATCGGACGTGGCCAGCGAGAGTTGATCATTGGCGACCGGCAGACCGGTAAAACTGCTGTTGCGATTGATACCATTATTAACCAACGTGAAAATTTTGAAAAAGGCAACCCGGTTTACTGTATTTATGTTGCAGTAGGGCAAAAAGGTTCCACTGTGGCAAATATTGCTGCCACACTTGAAAAATACGGCGCTATGGATTATACCGTAATAGTAGCTGCAACTGCTGCTGATCCCGCTGCACTTCAGTTTTATGCACCTTATGCCGGAGCTGCCATTGGTGAATTTTTCCGTGATACCGGACGTGATGCCCTTATTATTTACGACGACCTTTCAAAACAGGCTGTTTCATACCGTGAGGTTTCATTGTTGTTGCGCCGCCCACCGGGTCGTGAAGCTTATCCGGGAGATGTTTTTTACCTGCATTCACGTTTACTGGAAAGGGCAGCAAAAATCATTGAATCGGATGAAATTGCATCTCAGATGAATGACCTTCCGGAATGCCTGAAAGACAGAGTAAAAGGAGGTGGCTCATTAACCGCTCTTCCGATCATTGAAACACAGGCCGGAGACGTGTCAGCTTATATACCAACCAACGTAATTTCTATTACCGACGGGCAGATCTTCCTTGAATCGAACCTGTTTAACTCCGGCGTCCGCCCGGCAATTAATGTGGGTATTTCGGTTTCACGTGTTGGGGGTAGTGCACAGATCAAGGCAATGAAAAAAATTGCAGGTACACTTAAACTCGACCAGGCACAGTTCCGTGAACTGGAAGCATTCTCAAAATTCGGGTCCGACCTCGATGCTGCAACCATGCGTGTTTTGGATAAAGGGCGCAAAAACGTCGAAATCCTTAAACAGGGGCAGTATGTACCAATGAAGGTTGAACACCAGATCGCCATTATCTACTGCGGATCGAAAGAGCTGCTTCGTGAAGTCCCGATAGACAAAGTTAAGGAATTCGAAACCGGCTTCCTCGAAATAATGGAAATGCAGCATCGTAAAACGCTTGACGAACTTCGTGACGGAAACCTGACTGCCGAAGGAGAAGAAGTATTAAGAAAAGTAGCTGCTGAAGTAGCTGATAAATATAAAAATTAAAGACTGAAGGGCTGACTGATTGAAGGACTGAGTTTTACAAAAGTTTTTTCAATCATTCAGTAAATCAATCATTCAATCATTAATATATGGCTGGACTGAAAGAAATACGAACCCGGATTGCGTCGGTAAAAACCACAAAGCAGGTAACCAGTGCCATGAAAATGGTGTCGGCGGCCAAATTAAAAAAAGCACAGGATGCGATAATGCAAATCAGGCCATATGCCGATAAAATGTACCAGATTTTAGGTTCACTGAGTGCAAGTCTTGAAAATTCAGAAGATTCGGTTTTTACACAACCACGCGAAAAGAATAAAATACTGGTTGTGTTGATATCTTCAAACCGTGGTCTTTGTGGTGGATTTAATTCGAATGTCTCAAAAAAAGCTGCGGAACTGGTTCGTACCAAATACAGCAAACAACTTCAACTGGGCAATGTAAATTTCCTGGCAATCGGCAAACAGGGTGAAAGGCAGTTAAAACATTTTAAACTGAATGTTGCCGGTAATAAAAATGAACTTTTTGATGCCTTGACCTTTGAAAATGTATCTGCAGTTGCAAAAGAAGTGATGCAACTGTTTGCAAAAGGCGAATACGACTGTATTGAATTGGTTTACAATCAGTTTAAAAATGCAGCCGTTCAGGAATTAACTACAGAACAATTCCTTCCGGTAGTTATTGAAAAAGGAGAAGAAGAAAAAACCAATTTCGATTTTATTTACGAACCATCAAAAGAATACATAATTCGGGAGTTGATCCCGCGATCATTAAAAATACAGTTTTACAAAGCATTGCTCGATTCATATGCTGCTGAACACGGAGCACGTATGACAGCCATGCACCAGGCAACCGACAATGCAACTGAATTGCTGAAGGAACTGAACCTGGTTTACAACAAAGCACGCCAGGCAGCCATAACCAATGAAATACTTGAGATTGTCAGTGGTGCCGAAGCATTAAAAGGATAAACAACATTATAATATTTCTGAAATCCCGGATCAAACAGTCCGGGATTTTTTATTTCATTAAAATTTAATGCTATAACTGATAGCCGGAATAATTGGTAAAAAACTACTTTGATAGAGTTTAGTTGTATAATCGCCCCGCCATGGCTTACGTTCTTTATAAAAATAATAATACGGATTTTGCCTGTTATAAACATTATAAATACCAATTGTCCACGATTGCTCAACGCCGTATTTTTCAGTAGTACGGGTAAATCCGATATCAAGCCTTTGGTAATCTTTCATGCGGAATGAATTTTTACTGCCATAATATTCACCTACTTCATTAAAATTATAATAATCTGTTGAGTTAATTGGAACATCATCAATATTAATAACATTCATTTTCCCCAAGGCAAGGGTCATTGGGTAACCTGAACCATAAACCCAGGTTGTTGAAAAATTCCAGTAATCATTAATCGGGAAATTTATAACAATGCTTAAATCATGCCTCCGATCGTATTTAAACGGGTATCTTTCCCCATAATTAATATTAGTAAATTGCCTGTCCGATTTAGCCAGTGTATAGCTAATCCAGCCGGTTAATTTCCCTGTTTTTTTATAAAGAAATAATTCTACTCCTTTTGAAGTACCAACACCGTTTTTTTCTACCCGCTCCTGCCAGTCCACTGCACTTCCCTGGAAAATCTCGCCTTCTTTAAAGCCGATAAGATGTCTCATTTTTTTTAAGTAAAATTCGAGGCTTACCTCATATTTATTATCGAACCTTTCAAAGCCAATGGCATATTGTTTAGACATTGCCGGTGGTATTTTTGAGGTTGCCGGGACCCAAAAATCTGTTGAAAAACCAGCAGTCGGATTAGAAAGCATATTGACAAACTGATGCATTTGGGTATATGATGTTTTAAAAATAACTTTATTAATCAGATTAACTCCGGCAGAAAACCTTGGCTCTAAATAAAGATAATTTTTCCCTTGTACCAGAAAATGAGATAAACGCCCCCCAATATTGAATTCAACTAATTTTAAGTTAATAAGATTTTCAAAATACAGATATTGCTCCAGGGCGTTTAGCGAGGTGCTTCCATAGGTGCTGTCGATATAGGATTGAGAATTTTCAATATTCACAGCTTTATTCATACCCGGGTCAAATGAGTGAAAAGTTATTCCTGCGCCAACCATAATTTTGTATGGATTGGCAATAAAATATTCAAAGTCACTGTTAATGCTGAAATCATATATCCGGCTCTTAAAAAACGAATTTAATTCAATATTTTCTTTTTTATCGGTATAAAAATCAGCATCCTTAAACCGGTATTTGGTAAACGAAATACGTGTGTCACTAATTAAACCGGGTTTATAAGTATGATTCCAACGGGCTACTCCCAGCAAATTTCCCCATTTCACTTTCTGATGAGCTTTTATATCGGGACCAAAGAATTCATCTTTATATTTCAGGATTAAATTGTCGTCTCCTGAATAAACGCTGAAATAGAATTTATCTTTTTCAGTTGGCTGAATTGAAATTTTTCCATTGAGGTCATAAAAGTTGTATCCAATCGAAGCTCCATTAGTAATAATGTATGATAACGGGCGCATAAACAAATCGAGCCACATTCGCCTGTATGAGAAAAAATACGAACCTTTAAGTTTCTTCAAAGGACCTTCGGTACTTACCCTGCCAGACATGATGCCGATGCTGACAAATGTATGATTGGAATTTTTATCACCTTCTTTCATTTGTACATCCAGCACCGAAGATAACCTTCCTCCGAACCGGGCAGGAAAGCCTCCTTTATATAATTTAAAATTTTTAACTGCTTCAGGGTCGAATATGGAAGCAAAGCCACTGATATGATTTACATAATATAAGGGTGAACCATCGAGCATAACCAGGTTTTGCCCCGGACCACCACCACGAACATACATTCCGGCCTTGCCTTCACTTCCTCCCTGAACACCAGGTAATAACTGGTAGGTCCTCATTAAATCAACCTCTCCCAAAAGAGAAGGTATTTTTTTTATTTCGAGTAGTGGTATCTCGGTAATGTTGCCACCAAAGCGTCTTTCCGAAAAGAACGGGGCTTTAATTTCGACTTCATCCAGATCAATTCCTGGTACAATGTACAGATTAACCATTTTCTGATCATCCGGATTAATACTGACAGATGTAGCCTGATATCCGATGTAAGTGGCTGTTATTTCAATTATTCCTGCCCTTTGTAGTTGCAAGGTAAAATAACCTGTATTATTGGTAACAACACCGTTTGATGTACCATTAATAAAAACGTGGGCACC
>JAFGGF010000086.1 GCA_016930735.1 Prolixibacteraceae bacterium | reverse complement strand
TAAGTAAAAGTTAAAATTATATATTTGTAGGCTCAATAAAAAATTGTTTATGTATTTTTTAGATGGAGATCATATATACATTCATCCTGAAAACAAGGCTGAAGTTATTGAAGATCAAATAAATAATTGTATTTCTCAGCTAAGTAAAATTAATTCCGGCAAGATAATTTATAAGGTAAATATATTTATCAATTCAGAAACAAACAGCAGTTGTGAGTCACTGAAAAAAAAGGTATACAAAAAGATTTATAAAATTGTTGGTTCTCCTTTTATCCTTTCTTTTATTTCCCAACCACCACTCACATGCAAAGTAATTGCTGAGGTTTTTTATTATAATCCCAAAATCTGGAATGGAACTTATATTAACCATAAAACAGGTGAAGCAATTTTATTTGAACATAACAATACACGAGTTTTAATCGGAAGTATTATTTCTGACCAGGACATCGATACAGGAGAACAAGCTGAAAATGCTTTTTTAACCTTAAAAGATCTCTTAAATAAGCAAGGTTTTGCAATCAGTTCCATCATCAGGCAATGGAATTATATTAAAAACATTTATAGTAATTCCAGCGGAAAACAAAACTATCAGGAATTTAACAATGTCCGGAGTCGATATTATGGAAATGCTTTTGAACAGGTTGGTTATCCTGCTGCAACCGGCATAGGTATGTCTAACGGAGGAATAATAGTTGAATTCATCGCTCTTGATTCAGAAATTGCCCTAACCCGGCCTATTGATAATCCTGAACAGGTATCAGCACACTGTTACAGCCGGGATGTCCTTGTCGGAAAAGAAGATTCATCTAAAACCACACCGAAGTTCGAACGGGCCAGGTTTCTTGATTTATTTAAACAAAAAGTAATTTTTATTTCCGGAACAGCTGCAATAAAAGGTGAAAAAACAGTTGGATTAAACAATCCTGCTGAACAAACTGAAATTACGATCCATAATATTAAACAGTTGTTTAGCAAGGAAATTATTGATTCATTTTCTGTTTCCTCAAATTCACAATATGGCCATGCCAGGGTTTACATCAGGAACCGGGAAGATTTTAATACGATAAGTAATATATTCAGGAATCACTTTACAGACCTGCCTGTTGTTTACCTTCAGGCTGATATCTGCCGGGATGAATTGCTGGTTGAAATTGAAGGTGAAGTAATCCTGAAATAATACAATTCCAAAGTTTACTGAATAATTTTTATCAGCTTCCCTCTTTCAACGCGATCAGTTAATTCCAAATCATTCAGCAACGCCAGGTTATTCATATCTGCCTGTGGAATACCAAATGCCCTGAAAGCATCGGCAAGAGTTCCTGAATTTTGTACCTGTTTTATCCTGACTCTTTTTGGTTCAACATTAATTTTCCTCTGATCGGTAAGTTTATTAAAACTAACCATTGTTGATTCAAATAACCTGAAATAAGAATCAAAATCTGCTTCGTTTGAAACTCCGTGGAAAACAAAAATCTGCCCGTTATAATCAATAAAATAAGATAACACTTTCAACTTGGATGTTTCACCTGTTTGCTGATCCTGGGAAGCCTGTTCGGAAAGTACTCCCAGCGCCGGCATGCCGTTAACAGTATTTCGGGTACTGTTTAAAACATCCAGATTCAGATTTTTTAATGTTTCCGATGCCGCCTGGTCGAGATTATTTTGCTGAGCCAGAGTAAAAACGATCAAAGCCTTGCCATTTTCAGGGCTCATTTGCACTTGCAAAGGTGAATTTGCCAAAGTCCATCCTCCAGGTATAGGGTATTGAAATTTCAATTCCGGATGGTAAAACATGTTCCCCTCAACATATCCCTGACGTGGATCTTCGCCATAAACCAATCCGTCAATCATCCTTAGGTAATTATCCTGATTTACCTCCCATTTACTTATACCCAGGCTGTCCTGCCACACATCGGTTAACTGGTTAACCCTGTCGTAACGGTCTCCAGGATCGGGGTGAGTTGAAAGGAATGTCGGAATACCACCCTGAGAACTTTCAAGCTGCATTTTTTTCAGCACATTAAAAAAGTCAGCCATTTTATGAGTATCATAACCAATTTTTGAAGCATATTCAACTCCCAGGCGGTCGGCCTGATTTTCATGATCGCGGCTGAATTTAAGAAATAAAAGTTGTAAGCCCTGAGAAGCCACATCAGCAAATTTTGCAAATTCTTTGGAAGCAACCATTCCTACAACCAGCCCCAGTTGTGCCAGTTGCTGGTTGGTCATTTGCTGTGCTGAATGCCGGGCAGTTACATGCCCTATTTCATGACCGAGCACACCCATCAACTCAGCTTCGTTGTTAAACTGGGCAAGAATTCCACGGGTAACATAAACATATCCGCCCGGAACAGCAAATGCATTGACAACCGGTGAATCCAGAATCCTGAAATGATATTGCAGATTCGGACGATGGGATATTTTCCCGATCTCAGTTCCCCTTTCAGTTATCAGGTTTAATAACTCCTGATTATCATATAATCCGAATGAAGATACAATCTGCGGGTCATATTCAGCTCCCATTGCAGCCTCCTGCGATTCAGAAACAAACATAAGTTGTTTTTTCCCGGTTACCGGATTTATTGCACACGAAGGAATTAAAAGAACGGAGATAACTAAAAGTAATGCTTTAACAGGAAAGGTAATTTTTTTCATTTCTTCAGGTTTTATTCCACTGTTTAAGTTAAAACATTTAATTCAAAAAAGTTCAATTCAAAATAAATTAAATTGAAAGGAATGATTAATTTGCCCGCCCGGTAATTTTATTACTTTTATCGCTACCAACTATAATAATTAATTCAAAAACATTTCGGATGAAAGTTATATTCATACTATTATTTGTTTTTCTCTTATCAGGTTTAACCAATTATTCTTTCTCACAAAAAGTCGGAGTGGAATCTGTTTCGACAAAAGAATTAAAGGGATACCTTGAATTCCTTTCTTCCGACAGCCTTCAGGGCAGAAGTATAGGAACGGATGTTCCGGGGCTCGAGATTGCTGCCGGGTACATTGCAAACAAAGCAAAATTGATTGGATTAAAACCGGGTTACACTGATTATTTCCAGCCGGTTCAATTGATCAGTTCTAAACAAAATCAGGACAATTCAAAACTCATTATTAAAAATTCAGAAGGTGAAATTGTTCTTAAAACAGATTCCGTGATTTCTTTTAACAAAGAAAAAGAAAAACTTCAAATTGAAAGTGAAATTGTTTTTTGCGGTTTTGGTTGGGAAGACAGTATAACAGGTTATAACGATTTTAAAGGGATTTCTCTCGATGGGAAAATAGCCATGTATGTAAATGGTTCGCCTGAAAGTTTTAAAGAAGAAATGAGCGGAAAAACAATCCGGTTTAATAATTCACTGGAACTGGCAAAACGGGATCGTATTTTTAAAAAAGGGGCCAAGGCAGTAATTCTGTTAAACAGCCCGTTAAACAGTAATGCCAGTAACTACTCACGTATTTATAATTATATGCAAAGGTCGTCATATTCTGTGCAAAACTCTTCTTCTGAAAATGAAGATATTATGGTTCTGACCCCGCCATCGGTTTACGATGTAATTGCCGGCGAACAGGGAGCTTTAAAAGCAGAACTTGAGAGAATGATTAAAAATGATACAGATAAAAAAGATATTACGGAAGGTTTTTTTGCCGATGTCAGTATTATAAACGATGTTACAAAATACCCCGGAAAAAACGTTGTTGGATTTATCGAAGGCTCTGACACAGAATTAAAAGATGAATGTATCGTTTTTATGGCTCACTACGACCATCTGGGAATGGATGCAAATGGTGATGTTTTTAATGGTGCCGACGATAACGGATCAGGGAGTGTTACACTTTTAGAACTTGCCAAAGCTTTCAATACGTTGGAAAAGAAACCAAAAAGAAGCATTGTTTTTCTTTGGGTAACCTGTGAGGAACTGGGTATGCTGGGATCGCATTATTATACCGACAATCCTTTATTTCCGCTTGATAAAACAAAAGTTTGTATCAACCTTGACATGGTAGGAAGGGTATATGAAAAAAGAGACGATGTGTGGAAAAAATCACCTAAACTCGTCAAGGATTTTAACGGGCTTTATTGTTTAATGGGGAATGAAACAGAGAATCTGGTTGAAATAAATGATTCAGTTTTTAAAAAAGTTGGTTTGATTCCCGACAAATCATTGCCGCCCCAGTTTTTACGCAGCAGCGACCACTATTATTTTTACAGTAATGGAGTCCCGATAATTAATTATGCTACCGGCTATCATGCCGATTATCATAAAGTTACAGATGAAGTTTCGAAAATAAATTTTAAAAAAATGAAAAAAGTAGCTGAGTTGTGTTTTTATGTCGGCTACGAAATTGCCAATCAATAAAGTCAAAATATAAACCTTAATCCATAAATAATGAAATTCAAAATTTACCTTTCCCTTTTACTGATATTTGCTGTTTTATCTTCAGTAGCCCAGAAAAATGCTATTGAATCGATTACCGAAAACGATCTGAAAGCACATTTGGAATTTATTGCCAGCGATTATCTGCAGGGGCGTGATTTCAATACTGAAATTCCGGGGCTTGAAATAACAGCTGAATATCTGAAAGCTCATTGCAGGAAGATGGGATTAAAACCAGGTGCTGATGATTTTTTCCAACCCGTTGAAATGATTTCTGTAAAACCCGATATGGAAAATACTGTTTTTCAGTTAATAGGGGAAAATAACAAAGTCGCATATAAAAATAATGATATTTTTTCGCTCGGAAATTCTTCTGGTAATGACACCGTAACCGGCTCTATTGTTTTTGCAGGTTACGGCTGGTACAACGATGATACCAAATATAACGACACCGAAGGACTTGATATAAAAGGAAAGATAGTGGTGGTTATGACACGCAACCTTGAGATTGCTACAGGTAAGTCTGATGAAGAGAATAGTATTAACACAGAAATGAGGAAAATGACCAGGGCTCTTATGGGTGGAGCAAAAGCACTTATCCTGGTCTCTGACCCGATGAATCCGGAGCCGGACTGGATTGGCAGTGTAAAAAAATACGCCACTGGAGGAAGGCTGCAATTAAAAGGTTCAACCGGGGGGCCAACAATGCCGATCAAACTTATTTTTGCCACTGAGGAACTGGCTGATGAAATTGTAAAAGAATCAGGCAAAACCCTGGCTGAATTGCAAAAAGAAATAAACGATAGTGGTTCGCCAAAATCGTTTGAAATAAAAAACTATATCGCAAAAATTCAATTAATAAATAAAACGGAACCTTCCAGCGGAAAAAATGTTGTCGGACTTATTGAAGGAAGTGACCCGGTTTTAAAAAATGAATGTGTTGTTTTTACTGCCCATTACGATCATCTTGGAGTTTCTTCTGATGGGGAAATTTACAATGGTGCCGACGATAACGGAACAGGAACTACTGCCCTGCTTGAAATTGCTGATGCTTTTATGCATTTGAAGAAAAAACCCAAACGCAGCATTGTTTTTGTTTGGGTAACAGCCGAAGAAAAAGGGCTGATCGGATCGGATTATTATTCACAACATCCGGTTTTCCCGCTTGAAAACACTCTGGCCGACATTAACATAGATATGATTGGCCGTTCGGCAGAAAAGGAACCTGAAAAAGGTACAGATTTGGATAAAAGCCTGGCCGGTCCAAACGGAATCTATATTGTATCGGGGAAACAGAGCAGCGATTTAACAAAAATCAGTAATAAAGTATGTGAAGAACTGAATCTGGTCCCGAGCGATGACCTTACTGAACAATTCCTTACAAGAAGCGACTATTACCATTTTTACAAACACGGCATCCCTATTCTTGGAGTTAGCACAGGATTACACGAAGATTATCACAGAACTACGGATGAAGTGGATAAAATCGATTACACAAAAATGAAACGGGTTACTCAATATGCTTTTCTTGTTGCCGATAAAATTGCCAATCAGAAAAAACGGATTGTGGTGGATAATCCGGTTTCCGGGAATTAGGGGATTATGAAGGGATGACATCTCTCAAAAAGAGATGTCATCCCTTGCCTTACTCAATTGTAGCCTTTTTTAAAGCCTCGGTTGTTGTGTAATATTTTACAATCATATTCGGCACTTCCCAATCAGGAAGTTTCCCGTCAATAAGATATTGAAGGTATCTTTCTGTAACCTGGCCGAAATGAGCCTCATGGCCAACTTTGTACATTTCAGGAATTTCAACGGTCCACAAATCACCATCCTGCTCGACCAGGCTTACCCCAGGATACAAGGTATTGATATCCTCAGTCACTGCCTTTATTAATGCTGTTTTAAAAGCTTCTTTATCAACGTCTTTTTCCGCACGGATATAAAGCTTTGGCGTGTATCCTTCATCCTCACCCTGTTTAATTATCAGGTTACATTTTGTACCACGCATAACTGAATAATGTGTATCTCCTGTGCCTTCCGGTGCTTCAAAATTCCAGATAACTGATACTTTGGCGTGAATTCCTTTCAGCTTATAATTTATTTCACCATTGCAATAGTAATTCAGTACTCCATCCTGCACATTTTCTGTAAGGTAATCAGGGAATTTTTCCAAACCGGTAACCTTTTCAAACATTTCAGGGGTAAGTGGGGTTGCCCATTTTTGTGCCGAAATGATCTCAACATCATTTTTTGAAAGAATTACTTCAGAAAATGCCTCCCATTGAATCAAATCGACAAGATGTGTTCCTACATCAGCAATTCCCTCACCCTGCTGATTTACATCAAAAAACCACTCTGGCCGTTTTAACGGATTCCCGGAAACATATTTAAACAGGTGGTGGACGCTTTCTTTTGTTATCGCCGGATCCTCAGGTGTACCTGACTGCAGGGTTCCAAACACTTCGGGCATTTCCGATAATTTTTTCTGAAGAATTGTTGTTACCTCATACCGTTCGGTCATAATGTCGTAAAGCAGGCTTCCGTTTTCTTCTGCAATTTTAAATGCATCTTCCAACTCCGGAAACTTTTCCGGTACGATAACCATAGGTTTATCTGCCAGTACATTAATACCGTGTTTTATGGTTTCAAGTATGTAATCGGTTTTTTTTGCATTATTCCCGGCAGTTACCATAACATTGCCCGGTTTTTCTGAAATCATTTTTTCAAAAAAATCAGGGCCGGTGTAGACTTCTTCAGTCCAAGACGTCGGATTTTCGGTACGTATATTATATCCTTCGATTCTTTCAAGATGCCCTTTCACATCGTCCCCTTCAGGAGCATAAACGTATACTGTCGGATCGACCTGTTCATACATCTCTTTCTGAACCAGTGCAGCATGGAAATGCCCCGGGTCGAGTGTCATAATTTTCACTTCACATTTTGTCCCAGTAAATTTTGCCAAATTGGCCTCTGATCTATTTTTACTACTATTATTACATGCAGCAATCATTACAACCAGTGTCAAAATCAATATTATTTTATAATTCATTTTAAAAAACTATTTTAAACAACCTGAAGCAAATTTAATCAATAAATAGAAAAAAGCGCCACCAAAATTCAGTGGCGCTTCATATACCAAATCCAACTAAACTATCCTATTAATAACAAATTTTACAGAATCACTGTTTCTGCCATCTTTGTTAAAAACAATGGGTCTTAGTATCCTGAGTTCTGACCGAAATCATTGCTGGTCCTTATTAGCTGGTTTGCAGGGATTGGACGAAGCAAATGATAATCTTTTATATTAGGCGCTGCTTCCGGGTTATATTTTTTAACCCGTTCGAGTAATTTTCCTGTACGTTTAAGGTCGAGCCACCTTTTTTGTTCACCGTAAAATTCCCTTGACCTTTCATCAAGGATAAAATCGATTGTTACTTCATCGGGTGTAATCAGCATTTCATTTTCTTTCCCGGGCCAGGCAGCTCTTGTTCTGATTGCATTGATAAACTGTGCTGCTTCGGTGTTGTTGCCTGTTTTGTGCAATGCTTCGGCTGCCATCAGGTAGGTTTCCGGCAGGTTGTAAACAACCCAATCGCGCGATCCTTCCTGGTAGTTGATAGAAGGACGTTTGTTGTCTTCGAATTTCCAGGGTGTCGGGAAAATATTAATGCTGTTGTTTGTACTGCTATGCCACGACCAGGGTTCACCTTTATCAGCTTCATTCCAACTGTAAAGGTTTTTGCCTCCTTTTACTCCGGGGAGTCTTGCCTCAATAGCAGCGACATCACCCGCTGTTAAATCATCCCCTGTAAGGAAAATGGTGGTATCACCGAGATGTGCTCCGGCAGGAAGTGTTGCGGCTGCATTATAATACCAAACTGTTTGGAATCCTTTGATAAACCTTGAATCCACATCGTAAGGCCGGAAATTTTCAAGCAACCATCCTGTTGGTCTGAAGCGAATCCAGGGGCGACCGTATCCATGTCCCAATGCACGGTCCAATCCGCCGTAATCATAGGTTTCGTACCAGGGTCTGAAATACAGGTGGGTTTCATTTCCAACAGGTGTTAGCAATGGATCTTCATTAAACTGAACTGACCAGAGAATTTCCCTGTGTTGTTCATTATCGTGGTTATACCTTGCAACTGGATCAGTATCCAGGGTGAGCCCGTAATCGTTAATAACCGATTTAGCCAGGGTTGCTGAAGTGTTAAAATCAGCAGCCGAGCCAAAACTTTTATAACCTCTGGTCAGATGAACCAAAGCAAGCATATGTTTTGCCGCCGGCTGTGTGGCCCTGCCGAATTCTGTTTGTGTTGCAGGAAGATTGGCGACTGCAAATTCGAGATCGGCTATAATTGCAGCATAAACCTGGTCTTCGGGTGCCCTTGTTGCTTCAGTTTCAACACCCATTGTTTCTTCAAGGGTGAGGTGTATCGGTCCGAAATGTTGGACCAGTATAAAATAATAATGCGCCCTGAGGAAGCGTGCTTCTGCAATTTTAGGATTTTTTTCAGCGTCGGTCATTTCTTCAGAAGCAGTAGCACGGTCAACAACTGCATTGCAGGTATTGATAGCTACATAAAAATTAGACCATAAAGTCCACATCGGGGAAGCTTCGGCATTTAATCCGGTTTCATATTTATTCATATAGTGGTAACCACCATGACCACCGTTTGTGTATTCATCGGTTCCAAAAACCGTAAGGTTACATCCTTCTTCCTGCCCGTAATAATACCTCAGGTTCTGATAAGCAGCATTTACTCCTGCAGCCAGGCCATCAGGTGTATTTAGATATTCACTGGTTACTCCCGAAATGATTTCTTCATCTAATACATCACATGAAACAATTGGAAGCAATGTAATGATGACTATTATGATAAAATACTTTAATTTTTTCATCTTTTCTATATTTAAAGTTTTAAAAATCAACATTTACACCAAATGAATACATTCGTGTACTTGGAGTTTCACTTCTGATTGTACCATCATATGCTTCCGGATCAAGATTATTGGCCAGGCCGGAGAAGATAAACGGTGTATCAGCATTAATGTACACTTTCAATCCTTTTATGCCCACTTTCGATAAAATGTTTTTAGGCAGGTTATAAGCTAATTGCATATTTTTTACTTTCAGAAAGTCACCAGCTGCATATCCCCTTGAAGAACTATAAAGCGGGTATTCTCTACTTCCATCCGGTTTCGGATGGTCGTTAGTTGGGTTATCTTCAGTCCAGAAATCAACATTCAGGTTATTGTAACGACCCTGCAATGTGGCATGGTTGACTTCAAACTGGTTGTAAATGGTTTGCCCGAAAATACCCAGTAACAGGAATGAAAATTCAAAATCTTTATACATAAGGCGTGAACCTAAGCCTATGGTAACCTTAGGTATGTTTGTCCCAAGAATTATCCTATCGTCTTGATTAATTTTATTATCCGGTTCTGCATCCTCTATTTTTATCTCACCTGGTTTTGCCTGGTAAACAGCAGCCTGTTCGGCTTCACTGGTTTGCCAGATTCCGAGTTTATGATAGTCGTACCATACTGTCAGCGGTTCGCCGATAAACCACCGGTTGCCCACATCGTCGGTTTTTGTGCCATACAGGTCGACTATTTCTTCTTTGTTCCCGAACAGGTTAAGGTCGGCTGTCCAGGTAAAATCATCGGTCGAAATGATCCGGCCATTCAGGGATAATTCCCATCCACGGTTGCGGGTTTCACCAATGTTTTCCATTACAGCATCAAACCCGGATGTAATCGGTATTTTCCTCTCCAGCAGCAGGTCTGTTGTATTGGTCTGATATACTTCGAAGCTTCCTGCAATTGATTCACCAAGCCCGAATTCGATCCCGATATTGGCGGTGGCTGACGATTCCCATCGCAGGTCAGGATTAGCAATTAAGCCTGGCCTGTATCCATACCCCGAGCCATTCCCGAACGAGTAGATTGTCCTTGTTAAACCTCCCCTGGTTTGGTAAGGAGTAATCCCAGTATTCCCTGTCACACCATAGCTGGCACGCAACCTCAGGTCGGAAAACAGGCTCTGATTCTGCATAAAGCTTTCGCTACTGATTCTCCAAAGAAAAGCGGCGGACGGGAAGAATCCCCATTTTTTCCCTTCTGATAAGCGGGAGGAACCATCGTAACGCCCGGTTAATGTAAAAAGGTATTTACCTTTAAAATCGTAATTCAGCCTGCCCATAAACGACATAATCCCCCATTCCTGAAGGTCAGAATCATAATCAAGGACTGTTTCAGCAGTTTCAAGGTTGTGGAACAATTGATGTTCGTAGGGAAGCCCTTCCACATCAATTATCGTCATTTCATAGTTGGATTTCTGGACACTGAATAAACCCGTTAATTTCAGCTTGTGGCTTTCGTTAATTTCTTTTGAATATGTAAGGATGTTTTCAAAAGTATAAGTGTAATTTTCTTCGTGGTTTTTTAATGCCCTTGGAGAGTTAAACAGCCTGGCAGAAGTCAGGCTCCCCTGAAACAGGCCACGCCTGTATTTCTGGTAATCGGAGCCATAGTTCATCCGGTAGTTTAATTCACTGGTGAAATCGATTTCTGCAAAAAGGTTGCTGAAAACGCGCAGGCGGGTCCTGTCATCAATATAAGCATTCTCGACTAGGTCGGCCAGGGGATTGAAGAGAAGTGGATCGGCTCCTGGCTGGTAAACCATTTCACCATTTTCATAGGGCTCGGCTAAAGGAGAAATATTTACAGCCGATCCGTAAACATTGGAACCCCAGTTCTGCAATTGGTCAGAAATCTGGGTTGAGGTCCCGAACCTGATTTTATCCGAAACACTGTGGTCGAGGTTTATACGCAGGGTTTTCCTGGTAAATTTTTGTGTTTCAATAACAGCCTGTTCGTTATACAGGTTAGTAGAAACAGAGAAAGCTGTTTTTGCATTACCTCCCCGGACACCTAACTGATGGCTTTGTTTGTAACCATTGCTAACCACCAGGTCGAGCCAGTCGGTAGATACACCCCGGGCAACTGCGTCTTCTTCAGCCATAGTAAAAGGCCGGCCACCAACTTCTTTCAGACGGGTATACTGAGGCCCATCCATTAGGTCGGGCTTCCCAAGAGGTGAAGTAACACCGTAATAACCATTATAAGAAACTGTTGTTGGGTAATTGCCTCCTCGTGTAGTGGTGATCAGGATAACTCCGTTGGCGCCCCTCGATCCGTAAATGGCTGTTGCAGATGCATCTTTCAACACTTCCATAGATTTAATATCTCTTGGATTAATGTCATTAATATTCCCTTCATAGGGAATTCCATCCACTACATAGAGCGGGTCGTTAGTAGCAGTCAGCGACCTGCGGCCCCTGATACGGATTGTAACACCATCGCCGGGCCTGCTTCCTGAAGATAAGGCCATAACACCTGTTGCCCTTCCCTGTAATGCCGATCCGGCATCAATGATAGGTAGTTCCTGGATATCCTGATTTGATACTGACGAAATCGCCCCGGTTATACTTCCCCTTTGCTCGGTTCCGTAACCTACAGCAATTACTTCTTCCAAACCAATAATGTCCGGCTTCATAATAACATCAATAACAATATTATCTCCAACAGTGACTTTCTGGGTTTCCATGCCTATAAAAGAAAAAACCAGAACATCGCCACCGGATGGAACAGTTATCGAATACTGCCCGTCGACACCCGTGATTGTACCGACAGTAGTTCCTTCAACAAATACAGTAACTCCTGTAAGTAGTGAACCGTCTTCGGCTGTTACTTTTCCAGTAACTGATTTTTGCGCCATTGTATATCCTAAACATACAATTAGCAACACTAGTAGCATTAGAAATTTTCTCATAAACTTAAATTTTAGTTAGAAAAAAAGTATAGTTAGAATTGACTTGATATAGCCAAAAGGATAAATTGTAATAATTACAAAATGTCTGGAAAAACTTTCGTGTTGGAATTTATTTCATACTTTTGCAAAGTTTAATTTACTAGCGTTTATTAAGCAATTATAAGGGGAAAGTGTTGCAGCACTTTTCCCTTTTCCATATTTTAAGACTTAAATGTCTATAAAGGAGTGCATATCATAAATTGATATAATTTGTTCCATACGGGTATCGTTGTGGCCTGCTCAACATTGAGTTGGCATGATCATTATCAACAAATTTTTCAGCTTTAGGATCCCATTTCAGGATTCCGGGTATTTTCATAGCAATATGGCTGATCAGGCAAACCGTGCAGGCGCGGTGCCCGATCTCAACCGGTGAAATGGGTTGTTTTCTTGACCGAATACAATCTAACCAGTTTCCATGTTGTTCATCGCTTACATAGAGGTGAATTTCATTCTCTCCAATTTTAGATTCAAGGATTTTAGGATCACTGGCATCCAATGCTTTAGTAGCTCCTTCAGGTATTGGATCACTGGCTGTAGCTCGGTAAGCTCCACGGGTAACAAAAATCCAGCCCTCGGTTCCTTCATAACGGATACCATTAGGGAATCCTCCGCTTGTATAAACAGTTATTCCGTTTTCATATTCCTGTTTGACCATAAAATCGCCATGTACATTCCATGAACCTGATTTCGGGAACTGCGCCACTGCTTCAACAGAAATCGGTCCAGTATACTCTGTATCCATTCCCCAGGCAGCCGAGTCGTAATGATGTTGACCCCAACCTGTAATCATTCCTGCACCGTAGTTTTCATGACGTAACCAACCTGGACGGTCATAACCTATTTGTGGATGTACAAGGTTCTCGGTATAAGGAATTTCAGGAGTTGATCCCAGCCACATATTAAAATTCAGATTTTTTGGAACCGGCATTTCTTCGAAAACAGGACCGGACGGGTCTCCCGGCAAACCAATTTTAACCGTGTGAATTTTACCGATCCTTCCGTTGCGTGCAAGTTCGGCAGCAACCCTGAACTGAGGAGAAGAGCGTTGTTGTGTTCCCACCTGAAGAATTACTCCCTGTTTATGAACGATATCACTCAGAAGCCTTCCCTCTGAAATTGTAAGCGATGTTGGTTTCTGAAGATAAATATCTTTCCCGGCAAGTGCAGCCTCAATAGCAGGCTGTGAATGCCAGTGGTCGGGAGTACTGATGACAACAGCATCAATATCCTTATTCAGTAACAATTCTTTGTAATCACTATACAATTTAATATCAACAGCATTATTGCTTCCTGTTTTATTGTTGTAATACCTTTCAAGAAGTTTTTTGCCATCTTCCATCCTGTTGCTGTCGAGGTCGGAAACAGCTACATACTGCGCAGTATCGTACTGCCATACACCAGGCATATCATGCCCTCGCGCAATACGCCCACAGCCAATCTGCCCGATATTTATTTTGTTACTCGGGGCATTTTTCCCGAAAACTGCGGATGGAACAACTGTAGGAACTATGATTGCACCGGCTGATGCGGCCAAAGAGTTTTTTATAAATTTTCTGCGTTTCATATCCGTTATTTTAAGGTTGATTATTTATCAATACCAAGAATCCACAGGATCCCTCCCCTAATATGAGCCCTGAAAAGTTCATCTTCATAGAATTCAGGATTATGCCCGATTGCAGAATACCACTGCCTTCCTCCTTCAAAATTATGGCACCAGCATAATGGGAATCTTTCACCGAATGTTTCATCCGGATATTCGGCTTTCCCCTCGTCTTCAACGGTAGTCATATCTGCCGCAAGTAAAATATGAATATCAGGATTTAGCTGAAACGAGTAATAACATTCATCCTCAATAGTCCATCGTTGAGGCAACGGCGAAGTGGACGGATGATCCTTATCAATTACAACAACATCGAATTTCTGGTATGGGGCATGCCTTATGAATTTACCTCCAACAAGGGCCCAGTACCAGGACCATTGCCTTTCAGTCGCATTGGCTGAGTGAAGAGCTCCGAATCCTTTCCCGCTCCTGCAATATTCCTGAAATGCTTTTTTCTGTGCTTCAGTATCAAATCCCTCGTTATTGCTGTTTGAAAAGAAAAGGGCATTATATTGTTCAAGGTTTTCAGGTGTAAATACCGACGGGTCATCCGAAACATACGTTTCAATGCCTTCTGCAGCACAGATTTCCTGAATTGCCTTTATGCTGGCTCCTATGTTTTCATGCACATATCCTTCACCGTTTTTAGTGTAAATAAGGATTTTTTTGCCTGAAACACCTGTCTTGCCTGCCGAACAGGATAATACCATTATTATTACCAATAATGAAACAAGTTTTGACATGTCATTTTATTTAAATGAAACAACCGGCAATGATGCAAAAGCAGCCCAGTATTTTTCGGCAGTTTCTGCATCCATTTTGCCATCAAAAACAATCATCCGGTATTTTAAGGTATAGTTGGTTTTTGGTTCTAATTTCCAGTCTTCATGACGAATGGGGACAAATTCGAAATACATATCGCCCTTGCCATTCTGGTTAAGGGGCCAAACCCTCATTGGTTCAGGGTGCATCCGGTTTGACGGGTGGCTTAAAAATAATATTCCCGACCTTCCTTCTTCGGTATCTGATTTTCCTTCCACAATGCACCACCTCGCAAATGAACCGTCAGCCTCAGCTCTTGTTTTTCCATCCGAAGTGAGTACAGTACAATTATCGCTGTGCCATTTTTCGGTTGCCCTGAAACCAATTCCTCCACCATATCTGTAAGCATCAAGCATGATCCCGTCAGGAAGCGGGCTGTTTATATTGGTTGTATAATCGACTATCCATTTTTTTTCTTCAGGGTTTACACTCCATGCTCGTACATCAAGCAATTCATTTAATGCTATCTGGTCTTCACCCTTGGCTCCGAAATCAATGTGTTTCTGAACTGCCTGGAATCCGGAAAAAACACTTCCTTCATATTCTGAAAGAAAATTTTCGAATTCAACAGTTCCCTGTCCTTCTGCCAGGTTCCAGAAGTCAACTTTTCGTTCACCAATATGAGTCAGTGTCCACGGTCCCCAGATACCGTAATGATGATAATGATCCGGAGCCTGAATTCTTGTTAGGACCTCACCGCCAGGCGACCATAAAGGATGGATAAAACCCGAACGTTTATACAAGGGGTTGATCCCTTCAGGCGGATACGTCATGCCAAACCTGTAGTTCAGGATTGGCGTGCCATTACAAATCAGGCTTAAATCTTTTTCATCCTTTTTTAATATTATATCTGGATCTTTTCTTTCTTTTTCTTCAACCCTGATAATAAATTCCCTTTTTTCTGATTTTTTCAATAAACCATCCAAAACAAACCAAAGGGTTGCTGAGTAACCCGGTTCCAACTGGCAGGGTATTTCTTTTTCGCCATTGTTGGTTATTTCATACAAAACAATGCTCCCCTTATCATTATTATAATTAATACTCTGAAGCGGGACACAAACAGGGGCATTGATCCTTTCAATATCTCCGGAAGATATTCTAAATCTTCCTATTTCCTGGGACTTTACAAAAAGTACAAGAACAATAAAAGTAGTAAGAAGGGATAATTCTTTCATGGTTACGAGATCAAATCAAAGGAACAAATTCATCGATTGTTTCCTTAAATGCAACAATATTTTCAGTTGAAACATCAGGCGGCATACCTCC
>JAFGGF010000434.1 GCA_016930735.1 Prolixibacteraceae bacterium | reverse complement strand
GAAAATTAAAATTGGTATTCCTTCCGATTATTCCAAAGTTGAATACAGGGTTCCGTTAACTCCACAGGCTGTTGACCTGTTGGTTTCGTACGGGCATGAAATTCTGATTGAAAAGAATGCCGGCAAATCGGCAAATTATACCGATGAGGAATACCGGGAAGTTGGAGCCACGGTGGTTGAAAAAAAGGGGGAGGTTATGCAATGCGATATTATCCTGAAAGTAGCTCCTTTCGACTGCGAAGAAATTGAGATGTTGCGCGGGAACCAGGTTGTTTTTTCAAATATGCAGATCCAGTCGCACTGTAACGAATCGATTGATAAACTGATGAAAAAGAAAATTACTTCGATTGCGTACGAATATATCGAAAACGAAGATGGTTCGCTTCCTTTTGTTCACCAGATGAGCCAGATTGCAGGTATTACTTCTATTACAATAGCCAGCGAATACCTGAGCAGTGCACATAAGGGGAAGGGAGTGTTGTTTGGTGATGTCACCGGCATCACACCTGCCGAGTTGGTTATAATCGGGACAAGTACCGCTGCTGAATTTGCCGCACGCGCTGCTCTTGCTCTGGGAATTTTCGTAAAAGTATTCGACACATCGATTTCAGATTTAAATAACCTTGAAGAAAAACTGGGGCAAAGGATTTTTACCTCCGTTTTTTATCCGAAAGTTTTAAAAAAAGCGCTGGTTTCAGCCGACGCTGTTATTGGAGCTGCCTCGTTTAACACAACCCCAAAATTTAAAGTTTCGGAAGAAATGGTAAAAACCATGAAGGAAGGCACTGTAATCATCGACCTGAATGTGAGCCAGGGTGGGTGTTTTGAAACATCGAAATGTACCGATATTAATAACCCGACTTTTGTGGAACATGGCGTTGTTCATTATTGTGTGCCTAATACCCCTTCGCTTGTGGCACGTACGGCTTCCATTTCCTTAAGTAATTTGCTGATCCCGGTTTTGTTGACATTGAGCGACTATGGTGGTATCGACAATTATATTAAATCATCAAAGGGATTCAGGAAAGGCGTTTATCTCTATCATGGTATCCTTACCAATAATGATGTTGGTAACTATTTCAACCTACCGGTTCAGGATATCGATTTATTGCTGGCTGCTTTTTAGCTGATTTCATTCAGAATAACCACGGAAGTTCCTTTTACAGAAATCTCATCCTTTACTGTGATTCCGGTATTTTCTGTATAAAAGTTATCTTCCGATAATAAAATCTGAAATATTCCTTTGGGGAGGTTAAAATTAACGGGATTGGGATTGCCGTTGAATATCACAATAATATTGTGCCAGAAATCACCGACATTCTTTCCATTGAGCGAATATGCAACCACACCGGTTTGGTAGTTTTTACAAAACTTCAGGTTATTTTTTATTTGTTCTGATGTTGGCATCCTGAATGCCGGATGTTGCTTCCTCAGGAGAATGAGTCTTTTGAAATATTCGAAAACATCGGAATAGTCAGACTTCCGGCTCCAGTCAAGCTGGTTAACCGAATCGGGCGATTTATAGGAATTTTCATTCCCATCTTTTGTCCGGCAGAATTCTACACCCGAATGTAAAAACGGTATTCCCTGTGAGGTCAGGATAATCGCTCCTGCCAGTTTCACCATTCGTTTCAGTTCTTCATCTGACGCATCTTTGTTGCTTAGTTTTAATTTATCCCACAGGGTATAATTATCGTGACACGAAACATAATTAATACACTGGTCCGGCTCCTTTGCCCAGGCCGAAGGTGAAGTTTCTATATAATCGTAAATTATCTGAGGATGGTATGTTGCACCTGTAATCCCGAATTTTACAGCTTCTTCCCTAAGTGTCAGTCCACTTACAAATCCTTTGTTTTTTTTGTCGCTCCAGTGGCCTTTTAATGCATCGCGCATATCATCGCTGAATGCTGCAACACCCTGAAGCTTTCTGATATTACTTTTAACTGCCCTTTTTTCTTCAGCCATCGGACTCAGATCAGCAGCCCAGCCTTCGCCATACAACATAATTCCCGGATTGATTTTATCCATTTCCTGACGGATAAAACTCACGGTGTCAAAGTCGTAAATTCCCATCAGGTCAAAACGGAATCCGTCAATGTGAAATTCTGTAGCCCAGTATTTTAATGAGTCAATTATATATTTCCTGGCCATTGAACGTTCAGTAGCCACTTCATTTCCGCAACCCGAAGCATTCGCAAATGTCCCGTCCGGTTTTTGCCGGTAAAAATATCCGGGGACAGTTTGGTTGAAAACACTACCTCTGGTCCTTCCGGTGTGGTTATAAACCACATCCATTATTACACCGATTCCGTTATCATGCAATGTTTTTACCAGAGTTTTCAATTCCTTTATCCTGGCACTCCCATCGTATGGATTTATTGAGTAGGAACCTTCGGGTGAATTATAATTTTGCGGGTCGTAACCCCAGTTATATTTCGATAATGGATCTTCTTCATCAATGGTGTAAAAATCGAAAACCGGCATTAAATGGACATGTGTTATTCCAAGTTCCTTTAAATGATCCAACCCTGTTGTCATTCCCTCAGGTGACCGTGTCCCCGATTCGGTGAATCCCTGATATTTGCCTTTATTTTTTATACCGGAGGATTCTGCAATAGAAAAGTCACGGATATGAGTTTCGTAAATTATGGCTTCAACTGTATTTTTTATTACAGGACCTTTGTCGTTTTCCCAGCCTTCCGGATTAGTTTTTCGGGGATTATAAATCTGTCCCCTTAATCCATTCACTCCAACACAACGAGCGTAAATATCTGGAACCTCGTGCAGCCATTCACCATCGTTAATTTTGAATGTATAAAATAATCCTTCCAGGTTTCCCTTTAATTCTAAATACCAAACACCGCTTCTGTAAGGTTTCAGGTTTTTTTTCTGAACCGGTTTACCATCCTTTCCGTTTTCATACATTCGAAGCTCAACTGCATTTGCTGTTGGAGCCCAGATTTTAAAAAGCGTTTTTTCAGGCGACCAGAAGACTCCCAGGTCACCACCACCGTAAAACGGGTAGGTTGAAAAATCGATATGGTTAAAAAGCCATTTTCTCATTAATACTTAAACAGGGTTTTTCTTAGATATACAGATTTGCTTCCCAGTTTTTTGCCTTCAACTGAATAACAGATTATTTTTGTTTTAGGGTATTTTTTAAGTTTTTTATCGTGCCTGTAAAAACCATTCAGGTCGATTTCAAGTGTGTGGGTTTTCCCGGCCTCCAGGTACAGCGGATAAATTTGTGCGTTATTGATCCCCTTTAACCTGAATTTTCGTTTTATCCAGAAATTATCAAAAATCAGAAGGGGGCGCTCAAGGTCAATATTGGTATTTCCGGTATTTTTTATGGTGAGTTTTAAATAATCAGGGAAGTAGAGGCGGTCTTTAACCAATACAATCTCAGCTTTTGAACGTTTAAAAAAAGTCTTCTTCTTTTGATTTTTACTTTTTTTTAAAAAAATATACATCAGATATGCCAGAAGAGGAAGCAGTACAACTAGTACCCAAACCAGTTTATGCCCTTCCGGACCGATTTCGTTTTGTGCAAAAAGGGGAATTTGAATGATAAGAAACAAGGCGATAAAAAGACCTTTTTTCATGTATAAAAATTTCACGTAAATGTAATGGTTTTTTATATCCGCTTAACGCAAAGCCTCCACTTCTTCGATGGTTTTTGGTTTTGGTTTTCCAAGCAATTTTGCTCCTGTTTCAGTCATTACAAAATTTTCTTCATTCCTGATCCCTCCAAAATTCCTGTAACTGTTTACTTTCTCCCAGTTTATAAAATTTTTGAATTTATTTTGCCCTCGCCATAAATCAATCAGTTCAGGGATGAAATAAATTCCCGGTTCAACGGTAAATACATGGCCTGCCTGCAAAGGTTTAGCCAGGCGGAGTGACTTTAGCCCAAACTGGGTGCTTTTAGGTTGACCATCGTAACCCACCCATATTTCACCCAGGTTTTCCATGTCGTGTACATCAAGCCCCATCATGTGGCCAGTCCCGCAAGGAAAAAACAATGCATGAGCACCTTCGGCAATGGCATCGTTGGTATTCCCTTTTGTAAATCCCATGGTTTTCATGCCATCGAAAATAGCAAGGCATGCTGCCAGATGTGCATTCCTGAAAGGCTGGTTAAATTCAAGGGCTGAAACAGCAGCCTGATGTGCTTCAAGTGTAAGTTGATATATTTCTTTTTGTTCCGAAGAAAAGGTTTTACCAACCGGGAAAGTACTCGATAAATCGCCGGCATAACCCATAGTAGTTTCATAACCCGCATCAACCAGAAACAGATCACCTTCGGTAATTTTATTTCCGTGGTAATGATTATGAAGTGTTTGCCCGTTAATAGTGGCAATGATCGGGAAAGCAATATTCCCTCCTGCACTCAGGGCAATTTTGTGGATTTCTGCTGCTACTTCCGCTTCTGTCATTCCCGGACGCGCAAAACGTATGGCAGCCATATGCATGTCAACCGAAACATCAACAGCTTTATGAATTTCTGATATTTCCTCTTTGGTTTTAATTTCACGCTGGCTTACCACTGCCTTAACCAGTTCAATTGAAGATTTTTCCTGTACTTTGTCTGGATGTAAGCCCAGAAGGTTTTGTAATTTAATCTTGTTTTCCGATCGGTAAAGAGGAAGAAAATGAATTTTTCGGCTTCCTGCTTTTTTTATAAATACATCCAGTTCTTTTAAAGGTTTTGATTCAGCTACTCCACACATTTCAGCACGTTCTTTAATGGTAGGCTGTGGCCCCATCCAAACGATGTCATCAATGGTATAATCATTTCCAAATATAATTTCTTTGTCATTGTCTATATCAATAATCGCGGCTAATTCCGGATGTGAAATGCCAAAATAATAAAGGAAAGTACTGTCCTGCCTGAAATGATATGTATTGTCGGTATAGTTCATAGGAGATTCATCATTCCCTAAAAACAGGATCAATCCCGAGCCAACTTTTTGTTTTAATACTTTTCTTCGTTCGATATAAGTATTTGATTGAAACATATTTTAATTTTTATACGATTTAATTTCATACTCCTTAGGGGGTTCTTCACCCATCAGATTTTTTACAAACCAGTCCCAACGTTTGCGGATAAAATAAGGATGGTCAGCCAGACCATGATCCCGGCTGGGAATAATCAATAACTCAAAATCCTTATTGTTTTTTATCAGCTCTCCGGCAAGCCGAAGGCTGGAAGCCGTATTCACATTGTTGTCCATATCGCCGTGTATCAAAAGCAGTTTTCCTTCAAGATTCCCTGCAAGGTTAAAATTCGATTGCTCATCATAGTGTTTCCCCGGCATTCCCATATATTGTTCGGGCCACCAGGCCTTTGCAATCCGGTGGTCGTGGTTTCCTGCAGATGCAACTGCTACCTTATAAAATTCAGGATGAGTCAGCATAGCATGGGCTGCATCGTAACCGCCTGCTGAGTGGCCGTAAATTCCAACTTTGTTGAGGTCAAGCCAGGGTCGGGTTTCTGCCAGTTGTTTCATGCCTCCGATATGATCCGGAGCACCAATGTCTCCAAGGTTCATGTATGAAACATCATGGAAAGCCTTCGAACGCCAAGCGCTTCCCATTCCGTCGATGGTGATGACAATAAAGCCAAGTTCAGCCAGCGGGACATCATCGTTGCAGAATCCCCGGGCAAACGATTTGGCTGTCCGAATCGCCTGAGGTCCTGAATAGGTGCCGTCGATCACCGGGTATTTTTTTGCCGGATCAAAATCGGAAGAGAAGAAGATAGCTCCGTAAATATCGGTTTTCCCGTCGCGGGCCTTGATTTTAAATGGCTCAGGGTATCGCCATCCTGTTGCCAGCAGTTTTTCAACATTGGCTGTTGCCAGTTTATTGATAATCTTTCCATCTTTTAGGCTTCGTACTGCATGTTCGGTTGGCATATTTATACGTGACCAGGAATCGACAAAATAATCTCCTGTTTCAGGAATCCATATTTCGTGCTCAGCATCTTCAGAAGTCAACAACTGCAGGTTTTTTCCTTCAAAATCAACAACATATAAATGTTTGTAATACGGATCGATGCCCGGTTCTTTTCCAAGTGCAACAAAGTAAAGCCTTTGGTTTTTTTCATCAATTTTCCGGATTGATTCGACAACGAATTCACCTTTGGTTACCTGGTTCAGTAGTTTTCCTGAGTTGTTATACCGGTAAATATGGTTCCAGCCATCACGTTCCGATGTCCAGAAAAACTGGCTTTCATCTTTGGTCCACCTGCAATTTGCCATCTGGTATTCCACCATTGTTTTTGATGAATCGGTTACCAGGATTCCTGCTTTTCCAGTCGCCGCATCCAGTTTAAACAGGTCAATTGCCTTATAGCCCCTCCGGAATCTGGACATATATAATTCATTGGTATTACCGAGCCAGGTGGGGTAATTATCTGCCAGAAAATCAGCAAAGGGAGGAATATCAATTTTAATTTTTGATTTTTTTACAACATCAAAAATGTAAAATTCCAGTTTAATTGGCTCCTCACCGGGCAATGCCCTTTCATACGACCAGACTTTCGCACGCATCCCGCTGTCGGGCATACTTTGATACAAATAAAGTTTTCCTACGTCCCTCCTGTCAAGGCGATAAGTAACAATTTTTTTTGAGTCTTCCGACCAGGAAACATAAATCGATGGATCGTAAACATCGCCTTCCGTTTCATCAACCAGCTTATACCACGAAAGAGGTGTGGCATATTCGTATTTTTCTATTCCGTCATCAGTAAGTTGAAATTCTTCACCAGTTTCGGTATCTTCCAAATACAGGTTATATTCTTTTACTTTGGCAATCCACTTTTTATTGGGCGATTTTGATTGATTTTTTGGAAGGTGTTTTTCCTTTTCTTTTTCAAAGACCGAATAATCTGATAAATCTACTTCAAGCAAAGATGTATCCTGCGTAAATTCAACTTTATTTTTTTTGACAAGGAATTTCAGTCCTCTCAGGTTAAGCGAATCAGGCGATATTTTTTTTCCAGTATAATTGGTTATTGCATTTGCTAATTCAACATGATTAAAAGCTTCAGAAATTTTTTTCTTTTTCCCGTCGAAGTAAAAATATTTACTTCCGTTTTCAGTCTGAAGCTGATACCAGAAATCATCCGAATTTTCCACAGCAACAGGGAGGATTGATGCATTTAAAACCAGTTTTGAAATATTTTTTGGAAGGAATTGTTCTGATTTTTGATAGCGCTCAAGCATACTTTGGGCACATACCGAAACAGAAAAAATGAACAGGGATAACAGAACTAAACTGAACTTTTTAATCATATTGTAAGATTATTATTTTGCCTCAAAATCCCGGTAATTCAACTTTTGGTAATATTGCAGCGATTCGGTTGGTTTTTCCAGTTCTTCGGGGATGGGCATTTTTGAAAATTGCTGAAAATATAATACACAGGAATTCCGCCACCATTCAGCAAGTTTAACCTGCGCTTCAATTCTGTTTTTGACAAATTCAAATTCTTCGGGATCGATTCTGCCATGAAGAGAATTCCATTCAGCCTGCATTTTTTTAACACCTTCAACACCTGCATAATAATGGAGGCAAAGTTCATCCCAGAGTGTTTTTCCCGAACGCATTTTATAATTCCACGGAAGGTGGTGGAACCAGAGCAGGTATTCATCGGTGCAGGTTTTCAGGTTTGCAAATTTATCGGCAACAGGTTTAAAATACTGGCCGGTTGCATTGCTTCCTGTGGGTGTCCGGTCAAATCCTATCCCAAAACTGTCAGCTCTGTGGTAATAAAGTGAAGTCCAGTCGGCACGGCCACGACTAACCCAGGGACCGGGACCAAAATGATGGCTCATGCCCATGATGTGGTGTAATCCAAGCGGCGTCATATAATTCACCGAATTCTCCCTTGAATCCATCATGATTTTTTTGATGGTTGTTACAACCTTCGGATCAGAAGAAAAGGTCATTTTAATCCATTCGTCAGCAATTTCCTCGGAGGAGAGTTGATCGTTCCATGCCAGCCGCCCAAAAGCAAACCAGTTTGACTGCCCGAAAAGGTGCCCGGTCCAGTTCCGGTCGGAGCCTGTATTTGCTACGCCTGCCATTCCGGTCAGTTCATGACCTTCGAGTGTGCCGTCAATAACCTTGGCCACCGTTGAACCTTTGCCTTTGGCGTAAGTATCGGCATCAAGGACTTCCTTATACATTGGGGCGAGATAACATAAATCGGTTGACTGCCCAAGGTATTCCTGCGTAATCTGAAATTCCATCATTACCGGGGTTTTTGGCAGGTTCCCGAAAATCGGATGAAAAGGTTCACGCGGCTGAAAATCGATTGGACCGTTTTTAACCTGAATCAATACATTATCACGGAACTGCCCGTCGAGAGGTTTAAATTCATTAAGCGCCTGTTTGGCCCGGTCTTCCGGGACATTGTTATCATAAACAAAAGCTCTCCACATTACGATCCCGCCAAAAGGCTTCAAGGCATCAGCCAGCATGTTGGCGCCTTCGGCATGCGTACGACCGTAATTCTGAGGTCCAGGTTGCCCTTCGGAATTCGCTTTTACCAGAAATCCACCAAAATCAGGAATATAGGAATATACTTCCCTGACTTTATTTTTCCACCATTCCTGAACAGTTGGCTCCAATGGATCGGCAGTTTCCAAACCACCAATATTGACAGGAGAACTGAATTTTATGGATAAAAATACTTTTATACCGTATGGACGGAAAATATCTGCTAAAACCTTAACCTTTTCAAGGTATTCGGGTGTTAGCATTGCCGGATTGGCATTGACATTATTCAGCACACTCCCGTTGATTCCTATTGAAGCATTGGCGCGTGCATAATCGGTATAACGCGGGTCCGTTTTACCGGGAAGGCTTTCCCAGTCCCAGAGTGAATTCCCTGCATACCCTCGCTCAATACTTCCATCGAGGTTATCCCAATGGTTGAGTACCCTGATTTTTACTTTTGGTGAACTTACAATGTCAAGATTTGAAATATCTTTTCCTGTTTGCAGAAGTTGAAGAAAATGGAATACACCATACAAAATTCCCACATCTGAATTGGCTGAAATTACCGTTATGTTTTTACCATCACTTTGCTCCGAAGAAATTACAAAACCTTCTTCTCCGGCCAATTTGATTTTATCAGAAAAATCATTTTCTATAACATTTTGCAGGTCAGTAAACTTTCCTGCCAAAACAGTACCTTCTTCAACATTTTGAACAGCAGATATATGTCCTTCCAATATGCCGGTTACACCTTTAAAAAGTTCATTTTCAGCGATATCAAGAGTTGAAGATCCCTTAATTACCATTAAGTTTTTTATTTGCTGCCGGTATTGGGTTAAAACCGGTTCAGGTGCTTTTTTGTAATCGAGCCATAGTTTATAACCGTCTTCTGCATATAGACTGAATGAAAATAAAAGAAGAAAAATAATAGATTCGAGCGTTGATTTAGATTTCATTTCAGAAACATTTGATTAATATATCCAAATATAACTGCTTAATTGGAACTAAAAATCATTTAATGGGAATATGTAAAAAACTAAACTTTCATTTATGGTTATATATTAATCCCAAATTTTATAAAACTGTAATATAAGGATTAGCGTAAATTTATGATTCAACGACTATTTTTTTATTTTAACAAATTTGCTAATCTCAAGAAACTTAAAGAATCATTCCTAATTAAACCACAAACAGATTAAAGATTACTAATTGTTAAATAGAACAAAGTTATTGTATGTAAGTTGTTTATTATTATTTCCATCTTCATCCATTACCCACAGAGTCCCTTGTTTGTCGTCAATTCGGTTGTAATCAAAATTTAGATAGACAATTTCCCCATTTGGCGACCAGGAATAATTTGTAATTTGCGATGAAGACAGCTTTTTTATCCCAGATCCATTTGAATTAATAGAAATTAGATATATACCTCCTTCTGGTATTAAAAGAGATATAAATGCTATTATTTTCCCATTCGGTGAAAATTTTAAATGTTGTATGTCAGAATAATGTGTAGCTAAATTAAAAATAATTCACTGCTTTCTAATGTGTAATTGTACAACCCAAAAGAATTTTCTTTTAAATATAGAATTACATCAGTATTTGGATGCCAACTTGGACTTCTCCCGTATGAATCGATGAACTTATTTGTCCCAGTCTCAAGATTTTTAATCCACAAGCCATTACTTTGTGTATTATTGTATGAAGCATATGCAATTTGTTTACAATTAGGACTCCATGCAGCTATATAGTCTCCAACATTTAAGTTCATTGGGGCAATACTCGTAGTGTCAAAATGATTTCCATTAAATGACATTTTAAAAGTTTGCCCTTTCTGAACAAATGTAATCCATTTCCCATCTGGGCTCCATAAAGGATTATAAAGTAAATAAGGTAGAGCTATCCTTTGATCAGTGCCATCAGCGTTTATTAACCAGAATCCAATAGAATCTTCATTATAAATATAAGTTGCCATTCCAGGTCGATCATATCCAAAATTATAATGAATTTCCTGTATTGGGATGTGATTAAATCCTATAACTTCACCAGATGGGTGCCAGATAGGATTGTCATAAGGAGATACAGGTTCAATATCAAAATTTACATTATCTTCATTTTCTTTACATGAAAGAACTACAATTAATATTAAAATAAATGAATAACTGCTAAATAGGTTTATCTTTTTAGATTTGATTATTGTCATCTATATGTGTTTTAAGGTTGTTATTATTGTGCTGGTTAATTTTAAACCATTATTAACATTTAGATGATTAAATATACAAAATAGTTGCGTAAAATTCTTAATTAAGTTTACAATTTATCAGAAACACAAAATGTTGTATGGAATAACTTATATTGTAGAGCAAAAAAAATACCTTTGAGAACATTTGAGTTTTCTTTGTGTAACTCAGTGAAATTAACTTGTTATAAAGAGATCCACGGAAAGAGCACAGAGGTGCACAAAGAAGGATATATAAATCGATATCAATTATGACGTTCAAAAAGAGAATATCACTTATCGGAGTAATACTTTCGACACTTGCCGGACTGATTGCAGGAATTGATATGATAGGCGAAACTGCCACCACTGCAAATGTTTTGATCGTATTTTTTGGCGGAATGACAGGTGGAGCTTCGCTGGTTAGTTTTATCAGAAGTAATAAAAAGAAGCAGTAGAAAACCGTTCTCTTTAAATATATTTTTTCTTTAGCGATACTAAAATAGTTGCAATATTACTCCCACTGAAAAGCCATATACATACAAGGCTCTGATCCTGTATTCCGAATGGCATGCGGGATATCGGAACCCAGAAAATAAATGTCTCCCGGTTTACCCGGATAAATGCCTTCACCAATTTCCATTTCGGTTGTTCCGTCCATCATTAAAACTATTTCGGCAGGTTCGTGGGTATGTGGTTCATGACTTTTAATATTGGGATTCAGAGTGGTTACATGCATTTCGATCCGTTCCGAAAGAGGTGTTTTTCGGTCGAAATAACGGCGAATGCCACCTTTATCGTGGGGAATAAATGTGATATCGTTAAAGTCGATGAGCATAGATCCGCCGTTGGCTTTTCCACGATCCATATTTATGGGCTGCCTCGATTTGTATTTTACGATAAAGTAAGTTGTCGGAACATCGGCAGCATTTTCCAATGCATGTTCATCACAGGGTAATATCAATGCAGCACTTTCAGGTCCCAATATTTTGCTTTCATTTTCAATTGTAATTTTCAGTTTTCCTTCCTTAACCACAATAATCTCTTCCTCATCGGTATGTACCTGGCTTCCATGCGGTGCAAGTCCGGGATTCAGCGTGGTAGCATGTATCTCAAAATTCTCCATATGAAATGTGGAACCATCTATTATCTGGCGTTTGCCACCGGTTTCAGTTTTCTGTAAAGGAGTATCTGAAAAACTGTAAACTTTGGATTCAATATGGCCAGAATCTTTCATAAATAAGGAAAAAATAACAACTGTGATTAATGAATATAATTTCATGTTCTTCCGATTTATTTAAAATACTGGTGAATATATTTAATATATGTTTTTATAAACCAGACCGGCGATTCGGAAATCATCACACCCTAATTTCCTTCGTGTGCTGTCCTTACAATAATCTCATTCTGAAGGTCTTCCCCCAGGTCGTTAAAGTAGTCGCTGTAGCCGGCTACGCGGACAATCAGATCACGGTAGTTTTCCGGATGCTTTTGTGCATCGCGGAGGGTGTCTGCATCAACCACGTTAAACTGGATGTGGTGCCCGTCCATGCGGAAATAGCTGCGGACAAGTTGCGATACTTTGCGGATGGCTTCATCGTCTTTAAAAAATGACGGGGCAAATTTCTGGTTCAGCAAGGTTCCTCCAGTCCTCAAATGGTCAATTTTTGCTGCCGATTTTATTACAGCTGTCGGACCGTTTGTATCAGCGCCCTGAACCGGAGAAATACCTTCGGAAACAGGAAGCCCTGACAAACGTCCATCCGGACTTGCATGCATTACACTGCCAAAATATACGTGGCAGGTTGTGGGTAACAGGTTTACCCTGTAATTAGCGCCACGGGGTGATGTGTGCCCTTCGATTGTATTGAAATAAATTTCAAAAACTTCTTTTACATGCACATCGGCATTATCATCATCGTTGCCATACTTGGGAGTTTTGTAAACCAACTGAAAACGCAAATCTTCAAATTTCTCAAAATTGTATTCCAGTGCTTTTACAAAATCAGTCAATGAAATATTTGGTTCGTCAAAAACATGTTTTTTCAGGGCGGTCAGGCTGTCGGTGATGGTACCCATGCCAACTCCCTGGATATAGCTGGTATTGTATCGCGCACCACCACTGATATAATCCATTCCTTTTGCCACACAATCGTCAATAATCAGCGACAGGAACGGGGTGGGCACATGGTTTATAAATATACTTTCGATGATGTTGCTCCCTTTGATTTTTACATCGATAAAATATTCCACCTGTTTTCGGAAGGCATTAAGTAAATCGTTGAATGAGGCAAAAGTTGCGGGATCGCCGGTTTTTAATCCGATCTGTTTTTTTGTCCTTGGATCGATTCCGTTATGAAGTGTCACTTCCAGAATTTTTGGCAGGTTGAAATAGCCGGTCAGGATATAACTTTCCGTCCCGAAAGCACCGGTTTCCACACATCCGCTGGCTCCACCGTTCCGGGCATCAATAATATTTTTTCCCTGACGGGTAAGTTCCTGTATAATGGCATCGGTATTAAAAATTGATGGCTGTCCAAACCCTGTTTTTACAATTTTTATGGCGCGGTCGATAAATGCATCCGGATTTTTGCGGCTTAACTGAACCATGGAACTGGGTTGAAGCAAGCGCATTTCCTCGATCACGTCGAGAATGATAAATGACAATTCATTCACTGCATCAGAACCATCGGGAAGTAAACCTCCTACATTGATGAGTGAAAAATCGGTATAAGTATTACTTTCGAGTGCTGTAACTCCTACTTTGGGCGGCGCCGGATGATTATTAAATTTTATCCAGAATGATTGCAGGATTTCAGTAGCTTTTTCTTTTGTTAATGTTCCGGCTTCCACTTCGCGTTTGTAAAAAGGATACAGGTTTCGGTCAAGCCGGCCCGGGTTAAATGAGTCCCACGGATTCAGTTCGGTAACAACTCCCAGGTGGACAAACCAGTAATACTGCAATGCTTCATGGAAAGTTTTTGGTGCATTAGCTGGTACATTTCGGCAAATCTGAGCCATTTTCAACAGTTCTGCTTTTCGGGCTTCGTCCTTTTCTTTAATTGCCAGTTCCTCCAGCTTATCAGAATGCCGGGAAGCAAACAAAATAATCGTCTCTGCAGCAATCTTCATTGCCTTAAGTTCTTCCTTTTTTTCAAAGGCTTTTTTATCGTTTAGGAAATCCAGGCTTTTTATACTATCCCCGATATCATCAATTATATCGAGCATGCCTTTGTGGTAGATTTTATCACCGGCAACGGTATGACCCGGTGCACGCTGCTCCATAAATTCGGTATAAATTCCGGCATTGTATGCATTGTGCCATTCTTCACTCATGGCATCCATGATCCGGTCGCGGTTTGATTTGCCTTTCCAGAAAGGAATAATAATTTTTTCGTAAGCTTTCCGGGTTTCGTCATCCACACGAAACCAGACTTTTTCGCGGGTATTGAGAATATCCAGGTCCTGTAGTGAATGGACAGTAATTTCAGGATAGGTTGGCGTTGCTTTGGGTGCCGGGCCACGTTCACCAACAATCAGTTCTCCATCGTTGATACACACATGTTTGTTTTCCATGATGTACCGGAAAGCTTTGGCGCGCTGTACCGTGACTGAATCGCCAAACCCCAGATGATTTTTATAAAACTCTGTAATTAACAGCGCCCTTTCTGCCGAAATCCTGTTGATTGCATTCAGGCTTTCTTCACGCAATTTTTTTATTCTTGGTGTCATAATTTAGTACTCTGTTTTATGTATTGCATATTGTGCATCCCCTTTACCCCCTTCAAAGGGGGAATTCTCCCCTCAGGGGAGACAAGGAGGGGTGTATGTAATTTTCTCTTTAACATGAATTTCAATATTTTTTAGCCTCCGATTTTTGTTTTAAAACCTTCGTTTTCAAATTTTGATTTTATAGCTTGAATCTCTTCATCACTTGTTTCTATCTGGTCGGGCATTTTATATTTGAGCCCGAATCGTTCATATTTACTTTTTCCAATGTGATGGTAGGGCAACAAATCAACCTGTTCAATCCCTTTTAACGTTTTCAGGAAAAAAATGGTTTGACTGATGTTTTCTTCCGAATCGTTTACATCTTTTACTACCGGAATTCTTATTCTGATAGTTTTTTTATTATCCGATAAAAATTTCAGGTTATCCAGGATCTTCCGGTTTGAAACGCCGGTATATTTTTTGTGCAACTCCTCGTTCATTATTTTCAGGTCGAAAAGGAACAGGTCGGTAAAAGGAATTATTTTTTCAAAGTCTTCCTGCCTCGCCAGACCTGAAGTGTCAACAGAAGTATGGTATCCTTCCTTTTTGGAAGCCATGAGCAGATCAAGCAAAAAATCTGACTGCAACATTGGTTCACCTCCCGAAAAAGTCACGCCTCCACCGGATTCTTCCATAACAATTCTTTCCCGGGCAACCTCCTGCATTACTTCCGAAACACCTACTTCTTTCCCGACAGTTTCCTCTTCAGTATAAACCTTTCCGTTTAGTTTCAACTGTTTTTTTACTTTTTGCGGAGCAGCGCTGATACTTTCCGGGTTGTGGCACCACCAGCATGACAAAGGGCATCCTTTCAGGAAAATTGTGATCCTGATTCCCGGGCCATCATGAACAGCAAATCGTTTTATGTCGAAAACAACTCCCATTGGAGAATAAATAAGTAAATAAAAAGTGAGAGATGGTTGGTTAACAAAGAAAGTACAGGATCAATTTATCCAGCATTCATAAAGGCCTTTACCAAAATTATGGTACAGGTTGGTGTGGTATTTGCCTTTAAAATTCATTGCCCGAAAGATATAAAAAAAGTACATACCTTATTTCATTATCAGTAATTTAGACAATTTCAAATTAAGGAATTAAAAATAATATTAAATATTTTAGCTATTTGCTCAAATACGCTTCAGAACAAATTAACCAGAAAAGCACTTTAATTTCAAATGCTGTTTTTAGAAAAGATTTATTTTTTCCAGTAAGGATTTTTAAACTCGCCCTTGTTTTTTTCTTTTAAAAAAATGAACCCCCCTACTATTACACAGAAAAGGGCAACCGGAAGGGAACTTTCCAGCCCTGATTTATCACCGGTAAACAGCATGGGTCCGTTAATGTCAAGTTCAAATACACTTTGCATTTTTTCCGGGATGCTAATACCCAATACAATAACCTGAATAAAATTATAAGTTAAATGAAAACCAAATATTTCCCAGACTGTTCGTGATCTCAAGTACAGAGCAGAAAAAATAAAAAGGCTATCTAAAAAAATGAAAAAACCGTTAATGATTAAATATTCAGGAAACAGAAGATGTTTAAATCCAAATATTAAACCGGTTATAAGAATAGATAGATAAGTTCCAAGGTATTTTTCGGTGATCCTGAAAATTATGAGGAAGTAAATAAAATCCTGCAGTAGTGCAAAAAAAACGGTGTAAAAAAATCCCTGGATTATATCAGGAGACTCATTAACTTTTATTATGGAGATCCAGCCAAATAAATAATTAACTCCCAGAATAAAGCCGATGCATAAAATGCCGATCAGAATACCGAATGCTACCCTGTTGAATGAATTTTTATTAAAATCGATCTCCGATGTTTTTCTCTTTTCGTAAATCCATATAAATAATTTATAGAGATAAATTAAGGAAATTATCCTGATACTGTAGAGGACAATATTATATAAAAGTTCATTTTTAATGTGGAGAGGAGAAAGGATCAGTTGTCCGATATTTCTGAAAAAAAACACTCCCACATTTATCAGGACAATGCCTATAATTATTTTTACTACAGGGAATTTCAGTATTTTCCCCACTGATTTTGTTATTCTGTTTTCCATTTTTTCAGGGTTAATTGTTTAATGTTTAATGACTTGTGTGTTAAATTGCCTGCCTGCAATAATTAAGCCAATCTAACGGGATTCAGAGTAATAATATTATATCAGGAAAACAAAT
>JAFGGF010000433.1 GCA_016930735.1 Prolixibacteraceae bacterium | reverse complement strand
TCCATTATGTAAATCTATGAAATTTATAGAAACTAAAGTAGCTGCAATGAAATTGCAGGGTTTTAACCATTAACTAGAAAATAAAAACGAACGTATAACTCACAGTTTAGCATATTATAGAGCAGAAAAGAATATTTTAAAAATAAGTTATTATGAAAGACGAAAAAGGGTATGGACAAGGCAAAGGATTAGGAACAGGAGGAGGAAGAGGACGTAATAAAGGCGGAAGCTATGGACCCGGAGGTTTTTGTGTTTGCGCTAAATGCGGTGAAAAGATACCTCATCAGCAAGGAGTAAAATGTACCACAATTAAATGCCCTAAATGCGGGAAAACAATGGTGCGGGAAGAATTACTGAAAAATAAAATGTAGCGATGTATAAATATCTGTTTGGGCCTGTCCCGTCTAGAAGATTAGGAATGTCGTTGGGTGTTGATTTAGTTCCTAAAAAAGTATGTTCGCTTGATTGTATTTACTGTGAAGTGGGTAAAACTACAAAACGAACACTTGACAGAAAAGAATACATTCGAATTGATAAAGTGAAAGAAGAACTTACACATTATTTTAAAAATAATCCAGCTCCGGACTATATTACTTTCTCAGGCTCAGGAGAACCAACTTTAAATGTTTTAATAGGTGAAATATTACAGTTTATTAAACAAATCCGTCCCGATATTCCAGTTGCTGTTTTAACAAACGGAACACTTTTATATGACAAAAATGTCAGGGAAGCAATCCTGAATGCAAATCTTGTCCTTCCATCACTCGATACTGCAACAGAAGTGGTTTTTCAGAAAATCAACCGCCCGGTTAAAGGTTTATATATAAAAAAATACATTCAGGGTTTGATTGATTTCAGAAAAGAATTCAAGAGGCTCATCTGGCTTGAAATATTTATTCTTCCCGGCTATAATGATACGGAAGATGAATTAACGGAACTTAAAAAAGTAATTCTGAAAATAAAACCCGACTCTGTCCAGTTAAATACATTAGACAGGCCCGGAACTGTTTCAAATTTAAGGGGAGCAACAAAACAAGAATTACTGAAAGTGTCTGAATACTGGAATTTAAATAATATTGAAATAATCAGTTCCTCTCAAAACCGAAGAAATATACCATCATTCAGGAGTGATACTGAAACAGCAATTTTGGAAACCATTTCACGACGGCCTTGTACCCTGGATGATTTGAGTATGATATTAGGCCTGCATATAAGTGAAATAAATAAATATCTGGATGTTTTAGAGTTGGAAGAAAAAATTAAAAGAACTGAACTAGTAAGAGGAGTTTTTTTTCAGGTGAAGGAAAAATAACATTTGCATAAACGTAATGTCAGGCCGCAAATCAGAGGTTTGACAATAAAACAATTTGCGATTATCTGCGAATCTGAAAGCACTGTCGATTCCAATATTTAACAAAATTTTCAATTGTTAAATTTCTTTGTAATGAAGTGATCTGAAAAATCTTAACATTTATTTTAACCAAAAGATAATGAACAAATGCAAAAAACAATTTAAAATAGTATCTTTAAAACAAAAACTAAAAAATCATGGGAAAAGAAGCTGTAAATGTATCATCGGTTGATATTGACAAATTGTTGGAAATGTTAAATGCAGCCTTATCGGAAGAATGGCTTGCTTATTATCAGTATTGGATTGGTGCCCGTTTAATGGAAGGCCCGATGAGAAGTGAAGTGGAACCTGAACTTTTAGTACATGCCAACGAAGAATTAGGCCATGCAGAACTGGTTGCAACCCGTATCCTGCAATTGGGCGGAACTCCTGTTATTAATCCGTCTGATTGGACAAAGCTTGCCCGCTGCCCTTATGATGAACCTTCAGATCCCTATATTGAAATGATTCTGGAGCAAAATTTAAAAGGTGAAAGGTGTGCCATTCAACGCTATCAGGAAATAGCTGATTTTACGGCAGGTAAAGACCATTCAACACATCAGATGGCGATACAGATACTAAACGATGAACTGGAGCATGAAGATGACATTGAAGCCTGGATAAATGATTTAACCAGGATGAAAGAAGAATTCAAAAAACTGAGGTTTTAACAGAGCTAAAATATTACAGTATAAAAATCTGAAATTAATAATGTATAATTAATCATTAATAATTTCAATTACTCCATCCTCACAATTTTTGGATAAAACTTTGCCAGGGGTCGAACCAGTTCTTGCTGTGCCAGCATTACATGGTCAATATTTTTATACGCCATGGGTGCTTCATCCAATCCGCCACCTATAAGCTCAACACCTGCCTTTTGAAGGGCTTTATTTATTTCGTTTTGAGAAAACATGGTTTTTGCCTTGTTTCGGGAAATTTCACGCCCTGCCCCGTGTGAAGCCGAATTCAGTGATTCTTCGTTCCCTTTCCCTGCAACAAGGTAAGCCGGCGAAATCATGGTTCCGGGGATTATGCCGATGTCCCCTACCCCTGCCGGTGTAGCTCCTTTCCTGTGAATGATCAGTTCCTCGTTATCGGATAATTTTTCTTTCCATGCAAAATTATGGTGGTTTTCAAAAAACTGTATAGGTTTTTCATTAAATGCTTTTGCCAGCCTTTTATGTATTATCCGGTGGTTCAAAGCCGAATAATCACCTGCCAGTTCCATGGCTTTCCAGTACTCCTGCCCTTCTTCCGAATCCAGTTCAAGCCAGGCAAGTTTAGCTGCTTCACCTTTTAAATCAAGCTTTTCCTGTGCCACCTGTGTATAATGTTTGGCTATTTCAGCGCCAAAATTCCGCGAACCTGAATGGGTAAGGATTGCAAAATATTCTCCCGGTTCAAGGTTTACCTCAGGCTGGTTTTCTTTCAGTTCAAAAATCCCCACATCCACAAAATGGTTCCCATGCCCCGAGGTCCCCAGTTGTTTGGTAAATTTCCCTTTTATCGACCGTAGAAATGGTATTTCCTTAAACTCTTC
>JAFGGF010000085.1 GCA_016930735.1 Prolixibacteraceae bacterium | reverse complement strand
TCCTGGTACTGGACAGATAAAAATACCCGCCTGCCATTTATTGCTTCACCTGCTTTAAAAAACGGGAAAGTTGTTATCGGTAACAACGATAAAAATATTTATTGCTTTAATAAAACCGACGGAAAACTGGAGTGGAAATACAATACAGGAAGGAAAGTGGATGCATCGGTTGTAATCGCAGGCGATAAAGTTGTTGCTGCCAATACCCGTGGCGACCTGTTTATTTTGAACTTATCGGATGGTGAAGCTGTTTGGACATATGAACTTGGTAGTGCCATTGTCAATAATCCTGCTGTATTTTCAAACAGGATTGTTGTCGGGGCTTTTGATGGATTTCTTTATTGTTTTGGCGAATAAACATTTAATATTTTCGTCAGATTTATATAAGAGTATAAATTATGTCACCCTGAGCCTGTCGAAGGGTAATTTAATGTCATGAAAATAATGGTTCGACAGGCTCACCATGACATATTGAAATATTGGAGCTATGAACATTATTCAAATAATCCCTGGGTCAGGAGGTTCCTTTTATTGTGGCAATTGCCTGCGCGACAGCAAGTATTTCAATGCTCTCCGTAGCGAAGGCCATCAGGTAATAAAAATTCCTATGTACCTCCCACTTTTTGCCGATGAACACGATATCACGACTGACATACCTGTATTTTATGGGGCTGTAAGCATTTATCTGAAACAACTTTACCCGATTTTCAGGAAAGCACCAAAATGGTTTGACAAAATATTAAATTCAAAGCCGCTCCTAAAACTGGCTGCTTCCATGGCAGGATCGACAAATGCAAAAGGGCTGGAAGAAATGACCGAATCGATGTTGCTGGGCGAAGAAGGAAAACAAAGAGAAGAACTGGAACGTATGGTTGACTGGATTGCAGAACATTGTAAACCTGATATCATACATATTTCAAATGCACTTTTACTGGGGCTGGCACACCAGATCAAGGAAAAAGTGAAAGTTCCGGTGGTTTGTTCACTTCAGGATGAAGATGTTTGGGTTGATGCAATGGAACCTGTATTTCAGAAACAGATTTGGATATTAATGCATGAAAAATCGAAGGATGTGGATGCTTTTATTTCGGTAAGTAATTTTTTTGCCGATATAATGAAAGAAAAAATGAGTCTCCCTGATGAGAAAGTGCATTCCATATATCTCGGGGTTGATTATGAGGATTATACATATATTAATGCCGCAGAGAAACCAAGGAATGTAGGTTATTTATCGAGGATGAACCATGAAAACGGCTTCGATATTGTTGTTAATGCTTTTATTGAGCTGAAAAAGAATCCCGAATTCGGCGATGTAAACCTGGTTGTAACAGGTGGTTCCACCGGTGATGATACAAAATATATCAGGGAATTAAAAAAACGGATCAAAAGGAACAGACTGGAACCTCATGTTGAATTTTACCCTGAATTCGAGGGCGAAGGAAGGCATGATTTTTTCAAAAAGGTTTCCGTCGTGTCAGTTCCGGTTCGCAATGGAGAGGCTTTTGGAATGTACCTTCTGGAATCGATGGCTTCGGGCGTCCCGGTTGTTCAACCTGCATTAGGAGCATTCCCTGAAATCATTGAGAAATCAAAAGGTGGTATCATTTATAAAAAAAACACACCCGAAGATCTTGCAAAAGCATGGTCTGATTTACTTAATAACAAAAAACAGCTTGCTGAATTAAGCAGACAGGCAGTTAGTGGTGTTAAAGAGAATTTTGATATCCGTATTCAATCCGGGAATATTATCAGATTATACAAATCATTATTAAATAACTGATTCCAATTAAAATACCTTTTGTATTTTTAATTCAGAAAAATTAAAACAATGCTTTTACAACTCGAAAAAATATCAAAGGGGTATGGGAATCCGGAAAGCCATTCTTTCCGGCCTGTTTTAAATGAACTTTCACTCGAAGTCAGGGAAGGAAAAAAAGTTGCAATAGTGGGCCCCAGCGGATCGGGTAAAACAACATTGTTAAATATTGCGGGTGCCCTTGACCGGCCTGATTCAGGAAAAGTCATTTTCAAAGGAAAAAACATGTCAGGAATAACCGATGCTGAAATGGCTGAATTCAGGAATAAAGAGCTTGGGTTTGTATTTCAGATGCATTACCTTTTACCACAACTTACCCTTTGGGAAAATGTGATGTTACCTGTGTTGCCATTTAAAAAGAAAATCCATGAAATAGACCGGTCATGGGCTGAACATTTATTAAAGAGGGTAGGGATTTGGGATCGCCGTTTTCAAAGGCCATCTGAACTTTCAGGGGGTGAGTGCCAGCGTACTGCTGTTGTCAGGGCATTGGTGAATAAACCACAACTTTTGCTTGCCGATGAACCTACCGGGGCACTTGATGAGCAAAATGCTGCAACTCTTGGTGATTTACTTATTTCTTTAAGCAAGGAAGAAAATGTGGCTATGGTTGTAGTTACACATTCCCAGGATTTGGCTGCCCGAATGGATAACTCTTATTACCTGAGGAACGGAATATTAAATTAAAAAAACAGGCGATAATAAATTACCACCTGCCATATAAAAATTATAAGTCCTTCAATTATTTAACAAAAGGAGCATTATTCAGGTAGTCGAAACAACCCTTAACTCCTTCAAACTGAGTCATCCCCTGAATTCCTTCCAGTTCAACAAAAAACTCGTCCAATCCGTTTTCGTATGCAACTTCAAATATTTTCGGGAAATTCATCATACCGGATTCGCCAAGTACAGCACGGTCTTTTATATGCAGAATAGGGAACCTTCCGGCATGCTTCCTGAAATATTCAATCGGATCGGCCTGCCCCATAACAGCCCAGTAAACATCCATTTCAAAAAATACAAGACCTGGATCAGTATTATTAAGAAACAGGTCGTAAATAGCCTCTCCACGTTTCATCCACGGATTTGCCGGAGCTGGTTCATCTGCATTTTCTGTAACCCGGTTAAATTCCATATTATGGTTATGATATCCCCATTTAAGCCCGGCTGCTTTTGCTATTTCTCCGTTTTTATTAAATACTTCACTAACAAGCTTTGCATCATCAATCGTTTTCACTGATGGCAGGCTGGGTTGTACAATTGTATTAACACCAAATTTTACATGGTCTTCTACTGCTACTTTCCAGAAGTCAGCAATCTCACCCATATTGTCTTTTGTATAGGCTCTGACAGGAGGGTTAACATGTGAACCAGTAATTTTTAACCCAGCATCTTCTGCAAGTTTCCGGTATTCCTCAACACTGTATTGTCCCATTTTTCTATTGCCGTAACCAGCCAGTTCAATGGTTTTATAACCAATATCTGCAATTTTTTTCAATCCAGCCGGAACATCTGCCGTAAGCTCCCTTCCCACTGAATAAATCTGTAATCCAATTGATTTACCTGCAGCAAACATACTGTTCTTCGATTTCGATGCCAGCACAGGAGACACAGAGCCTGCTACCATGCTACCAACGGTGAGCAGCCCAAGTTTTTTTAAAAATTCTCTTTTTGTTTCCATTTTATCAAATCATTTAAGTTGGTTTATTATAATTTATAAGGATTCCTGTATTTATAATGATACAAACGGTGATCCCAGGCTTCTTTATCGTCTCCAAAACTTAATGTAGCCGGATTCCATTTTACCGGACGCTGCAATTCAGTTGCCATGTTACCAAGGCAGCATAGGATTGCAGTACTTGCTCCAACTTCAATAGGAGCAATCGGGTCTTTTCTGGAACGCACACTGTCAATGAAATTTTGCATATGAGGAGAACTGATTTCAAAACTTCCACCTCCTCTTTCAATGCTTTTCTGCATTTCTTCATACATTTTCCGCCTTTCTTCAGCAGACATGTTCCGTGGCCTGCGCCCTGCAAGTTCTGACGGAACCAGAGAAGGATCTGAGCATCCAAGGTAACCACGTGCCACTTCAATCCAGCCTTTATCACCGATAAATTTTATCCCCTGAGCACCAGGCATATCTTCAAGATAAGGTTGCTCGGTCATTACAATTCCGTCGAGGTATTTAAAGGTCAGGAATTCCTGCCCTTTATAACCTTTTGGAATAATTTCAGAAGGTCCTGACCCGTCCATTCCGATTGCAGCCTGGGCAATATCAAACATATGGGCTCCCCAGTCAGCAGTGAATCCGTTACCTGTTTCACGGTACCAGCGCCATGCACCCCACAATTTTTCTCTCTGAGGAGGATCAATAGAAATTGGTGGGCAAAGGTCGGGATGATAATGAATATTAGGATCGTCCAAGGGCCCCATCCATAAGTTGAAATTCAGGTTTCC
>JAFGGF010000084.1 GCA_016930735.1 Prolixibacteraceae bacterium | reverse complement strand
GTTTTATATCTTTTATTTTTCAGGCCTGCCTGCAAATCAATCTAAATTATTACAATCCCTTTTTAATCCATAATGCAGGAATTCTTGTTTTTATGAAACATTTGAAAATCAGAAACATTATATCCTAGTATATTGTTTTTGACAATTATCATATTTAAAAAATCTATCTTTGCAAAATAATTAATTGTCTTTTTATGCAGAAGAAATCGGCCACTTTCCTGAAGCTGCCTGAATATCCGGGAGGGAAAGAACAATTCAGGGAATTTGTAAAAGAGCATTTAAAATATCCTGAGGAAGCATTGGAAAAAAAGGTTGAAGGTACTGTGTTTTTAAGTGCAGATGTCTCAGGTAAAGGACAGGTTTCAAATATTAATGTGGAGAAGGGGATAGGTTACGGCTGCGATGAGGAAGCTGTGAGGATTCTAAGCCTGATGCACTTTGGAGGAGTGAAAAACAGGGGAGTCAGAGTTATTACAAGGAAGAAATTCAGGATCAATTTTAAACTTCCCCCACAAAAAAAATCAAGCCGGCAAATTAGTTACACCTACAAGGAACCCGGGAAACAAACTGAAAATAAACAACCTGTAAGCTATTCTTATACAATAAATTTAAACAAAGAAGTCTGATTGTTTAAAAAAAATGGATTTTTACTTTACTTTCAACTAAATAGGCATTAATTTAGGAATAAAATATGTTAGCTATGAAAGTAAACGCTTTAATATTCCTTTTTAGCTGTGTTAGCCTTATATCGGTTGCCCAGGAAAAAATAGAAGTTACAATCGAAGAAAAAGAGATGTCGCAGGGAGTTAATACTGCCTTTGTTACATTTGTACCGGAATCGGACTTAAAAGAGGTTGAAAATGACTGGAAGAAATATGCCAACAAACGCTCGATCCTTGAAAATATAACGAAAGGGGCAGCAGGAAGGTTGGTAGGGAATACCTATAAATCCATTGCCACTGCAGTTTCACCTGATACTGAACTTGAAAAAAACCATAACAAGCTTCGCATGGAAAGAGAAAATAATGAGTTGGTTGTAAGGAATATAATCCATAAACATGTAACTCAGGATATGCTTGATATTTACGCCAGGCTTTTACCAATTGATGGCGGGACTCAGCTGAATACATTTTTTCAGTATTCAGATTCTGTATTTATCAATGAAACCAATGTTGATGAAGAAACACTTCTGTCTATAAAAAATTACGTCTATGAATTTGGTGTGGAGGCATACCAGAATGTTGTAAGTCAACAGATTAAGGATGCTGAAAGAGAATTGAGGAGGATGAATGTTGTATTGGATAATCTGGTTTCCAAGAATGAAAGTTTACATAAAGACATTGCCAGGATGGAAGCTGATATTGACAAATGTGAATCGGATATTAAATTAAATAATAAACAAGTTGAAAGGGTAGCTGATAGTTACAATGATGTTAAAAAAGAAATGCTAGATTATGAAAAGAAAAGTGTTCAGTATGAAAGCCTGAAAGAACTGGCGAAAGAACGGAAGAATGAGAAAAAGAAGATAATGAACCAGAACAAACGCCTGAAAACCAGGATCAAAAAGTTACAGGTCAGGATAAAAAATACAATGGCTGATATTATTGATAATGAGCAGGAACAAAGAGGCCAGGAAGCTTTAATTGCCAGCCAGGAAGAAGTTGTAAAAAAGCTGGAGGAAAAATACCAGAATATTGAATAAATAAAATTTACTTGTTTTAAAAATTCTGAAGAAATTTAAATTAGAACATTTAATCCCCAGAGAAATCCGAAGGATTCGTCAACGCACCGTTAAAATAATTAATAACGTGTTGACAATCGCATAAAAATAAATTTTAGCACAATAATTCAGAATAGCAGATTCTACAGCGTAAGATTTGCACGTTCAATCTGCCTGACGACAGTTAGATTTACTTGAACGCTTGCACTAAGCTTCACGTCGGTGTAGCGGTTTGGCGAAAGTAAACGGAGTAGAAATGAAGCGCAGACTTAATATGAGTTATAGGCAAACAGATTCATGCACAAATTACTTTTACATAAAATCATACCGTTCCCAAACTAAAGCCTGGGAACTGATTCTATGTAAACCACGCTTAGTCGCGTGGATGTAATTTCACAATAATCTGCAAAACATGCACATTTTCAAAATAAACACATTTGTCCTATAATTGATATTAAGTTAAATAGAATATATATTAAAACAGGAGTAAAAAATTACTCCTGTCCTAAGTTTTAATATATAACCCTCATTACATATTCTTAATTGCGTCGTTCATTTCATCGTATTTGGCTTTCCATGTTGCTTCATCCCTGGGGATCATACGATAATAAATGTTTTTAAGTGTTTCCAGGACTGACCTTTTGGTTGCTGCATCAACTTCTTCGGTGCCATCGTTTATTAATGCAAGGCATTTTTCCATTGGCGGCAATGCTTTATCCCACCACTGATCACACTTTGCCAGTTCTGCTTCATATTTTTCATTTTCGTTTGGCGGAACCTGCAAAGCAATTTCGTGCTGCTCTACACCTTTATTAAAATAAAGTGCACCCAGGTTATAATATGAATTGAAATATTTATCGTTTAATTCCAACGATTTTTTATAGCTTGTAATAGCAGCTTCCTGGTCTCCAAGTTCATCTTTTAACCTTCCTTCAATAAAGTAGTAAATCGGATTTCCAGGGTCCTTCTGCAAAGCCAGTTCAAGATATTTTAAAGCTTCCTGGCTTTTTTTAGTCTGAAGATATATGTTGATCATTTCTGTTAAAAGGTCGCCGTCATCCGGATATTTTTCAAAGCCTTTTAGAACAGTTTCTAAGGCTGATGCTGTATCTTTTGTCATTTTATAAGTTGCAGACAGGTACAGGTATGCCCTGCCCTTGTTGTATCCTACATTTGTAGCTTCAGAGAAATATTGAATAGCTTTTTTATAATTTTCGCTTGCATTTGCTGCCAGTGCTGCATTGAATATAATTGCGGAATCAACCATGTTGGGATTATCGGCTTTAATTACAGGTATTTCATTGATTTCCAACCGTTGTTCAAATGATTTTAATGCAAGAGCGTAATTTTCATTATTCCATGCATTAACAGCCTGACTTGAAAGGTCTTCCATAAGGAATGTCAGTTTAATTTTAAGGTTATTGCTGAATTTCCCGCCTTCATCAAGTTCTATTGCTTTTTTATACGATTCCAAAGCTGTTGTCAATGGATCCTCAGCAAGGCTTTTTACATTTGCATCATCCGATTTATAAATTGCCTGATAGATTTCACCCCTTACTTCCCATGTTTTTGGCCAGGGGATTGATTTTTCTGCCTTTTCGTTATTTGGGTCAATTGCAACGTTAATATTTTCTAAGGCTTCGCTTATCTTACCTGATTCTTTTAATGATAAAGCACTGGTAACCTTACTTTTTTGTGCAAAAGCAAGCGAAGTAATAAGTACTAAACTCAGCAGGATAACTGTCTTTTTCATGGTTAAAAATTTTATCATTTTTTGTTTTACAAATATATTATTAATTTTTATCTACAATCTTTATAATATGTATTTAATCTTCAATATTTTCCGTATTATTTTCGTTGTCATCGCTGTTTTCATCTTCCCCTCCTGAATAAATTCTTGCAACAGAAGCAATCATATCTTCTTCTTTCAGGTTAATAAGCCTGACTCCCTGTGCTGCCCTGCCATAAACAGAAATCTGTTTTACGGCAAGCCTGATTGTCATTCCGTTTTGAGTGATAATCATCAGGTCGTCGATATCCTGGACTGCTTTAATTGCAACAAGAGCACCGGTTTTTTCAGTTATGTTAATGGTTTTTACTCCTTTCCCACCTCTGAAGGTAATCCGGTAATCTTCAATCCTGGAACGTTTTCCATAACCGTTTTCAGAAATTACAAGAACGTCTTCTTCCTGACTTCTAACACAAATCATGCCAACCACCTCATCGTTCTCATTTCCAAGGGTTACGCCTTTAACACCTGAAGCAGTACGGCCAATAGGCCTTACAATCTGCTCATTAAAACGGATTGCTTTACCGCTTCTTACTGCCATCAAAATTTCGCTGTTCCCGTTGGTCAACCTTGCTTCCAGCAATTCATCCCCTTCTTTTATCGTTATGGCATTTACACCGTTCTGACGAGGCCTAGAATAAGCTTCCAGTGTAGTCTTTTTGATTATCCCTTTTTTTGTGCAGAGGATAATATAATTATTGTTTATAAATTCCTCATCTTCAAGTGTTTTTGCTTTTATATAAGCAAGGACCTTATCATCGGGCCCTATATTCAGTATGTTTTGAATTGCACGCCCTTTCGAAGACCTGCTGCCTTCAGGGATCTGGTATACTTTCAGCCAGAAACATTTTCCGTTTTTAGTGAAAAGTAACAGGGTATTATGCATCGAGGCGATAAACATATGTTCAAGGAAATCTTCATCGCGTGTGGTGCCTCCTTTGGAACCAACACCTCCCCTCCCCTGAGTCCTGAATTCAGTTAATGGGGTACGTTTTATATAACCGAGGTGCGAAATGGTAATTACCATATCTTCATCAGCGTAAAAATCTTCAGGATTAAATTCTTCTGCATTCGGAACCAGTTCAGAACGTCTTTCGTCACCGAATTTTTCTTTTACTTCCAGAAGTTCATCCTTAATAATCCCCATTCTTAGTTCACGGTTTTCAAGGACCGATTTGAAGTATTCAATCTGTTTTAAAATCTCTTCATATTCTGCCCTGAGTTTTTCCTGTTCAAGCCCGGTAAGTTGACGCAACCTCATTTCAACAATTGCACGTGCCTGAACATCGCTCAGATCAAAACGCTCCATGAGTTTTTCCCTGGCTTCATCAGGTGTTTTAGATGCCCTGATAATTGCTATAACTTCATCAATGTTATCGCTGGCAATGATAAGCCCTTCAAGGATATGTGCCCTTTTTTCTGCCTGGTCAAGTTCGTATTGGGTCCTTCTTACAACCACATCATGCCTGTGGTCAACAAATAATGAAATAAGCTCCTTCAGGTTAAGCATTTTTGGCCTGCCGTCAACCAGGGCGATGTTATTTACATTAAATGAAGTCTGAAGAGCAGTATATTTATACAGCTTATTTAATACGACATTGCTCATGGCATCACGTTTTATGTCGTAAACAATTCGCATCCCGTCCCTGCCCGATTCGTCGTTAACATTTGAAATGCCTTCAATTTTTTTATCATTGACAAGGTCGGCTGTTTTTTGGATCATTTCTGCACGGTTTACCATATAAGGTATTTCGGTCACAATGATTTTTTCCCTTCCATTTTCATTTTCAATATGGGCTTTACCCCTTAAAACAATCCTGCCCCTGCCTGTATGGTAAGATTCAACTACTCCCTGATATCCGTAAATAATCCCACCAGTTGGGAAATCCGGAGCTTTTATAATATCTATAAGTTCGTCAATTGTTATGTCATTATTATTAATAAAAGCAATTGTTGCATCAATAGTGTCAGAAAGGTTGTGCGGTGGCATATTGGTTGCCATACCAACAGCAATACCCGAAGCACCATTAATCAATAAGTTCGGGATACGGGTTGGCAAAACTGTTGGTTCATTTAATGATTCATCAAAATTCGGTTGGAAATCAACGGTATTTTTATCGAGGTCAGATAAGGTAATTTCCGCAATTTTTGCAAGGCGAGCTTCGGTATAACGCATGGCAGCGGGGCTGTCGCCATCGACAGAACCATAATTTCCCTGCCCGTCGACCAGTGGATAACGCAATGACCAGTCCTGGGCCATCCTAACCATTGTAAAATATACTGAAGAATCACCATGTGGGTGATATTTACCAAGTACTTCCCCAACGATCCTTGCTGACTTTTTGTAAGGCCGGTTTGCTAACAGGCCTAATTCGCTCATCCCGTATAAAACCCTTCTGTGTACAGGCTTTAATCCATCTCTTACATCAGGTAATGCACGTGAAACAATTACCGACATTGAATAATCAATGTAGGCTGTTTTCATCTGTTCCTCAATATTTATCCTTATTATTTTTTCTCCCTCGGCCATCTATCAAATTTTCATTAATAATTCTCAAAATTTTGCGGTACAAAAATAGTAAAATACTCTGTGAATACTTTATAATTAAAAGGCTTTTAATAACTGTTTGATTAGAAGATATTAACATATTAACTGACATTTCTTCCGATATATTTATGCCATATTTAATAACTTCCCGACAAATTTAATCTCTGCATTGCGATTTTTATTTATTTTAGTGTTTTAACCATATGGGAACAGTATTTGTTATACTGGCAAAAAATTTATTAGAATGGATTCTCAATTTTCACCAAGGATAAAAGATATTTTGGTTTACAGCCGCGAGGAAGCGATCAGGTTGGGGAATGAATTTATTGGGCTTGAACATTTGTTTCTTGGAATTCTGAGAGATGGAGAAGGGATAGCAACTGATATTCTGGAAAATTTAGGCATTAACCTCCCGTTATTAAAGCTTGAAATAGAAAAGAAGATCAGGTCTGATAAAACGATTGATCCGCATGCCGACCTCCAGATGTTGAAATCGACTGAAAAAGCACTTAAAATAATTTATCTTGAAGCAAGGTCTTTTAAAAGCACAGTAGCCAACAGCGGGCATTTACTGCTTTCAATATTAAAGGATAAAGACAGCCTGATTACCGGCATGTTGAATGACCTTGGAGTCAATTATTATATGGTAAAATCACAACTTCAGGATTATAAACAACCAGAGGCGAGGTCGGAATTTCCTGAACAGGATGATGATGACGATGATTCTTTATCAAAAGGCCCGGCAGGTTCTTCAGGAGCAAAAAAACCATCACAGCCAAAATCGGAAACCCCTGTATTGGACAATTTTGGGATTGATATAACAAAACTTGCAGAAGAAAACAGCCTTGATCCTATTGTCGGACGTGAAAATGAAATAGAAAGGCTTGCACAGATATTAAGCAGGCGAAAAAAGAATAATCCCATTTTGATCGGGGAACCTGGTGTCGGAAAATCTGCCATTGCAGAAGGACTGGCTTTAAGGATAGTCCAGAAGAAAGTATCCCGGATTTTATTTGACAAGCGCGTTGTGAGCCTTGATATTGCTTCAATTGTGGCAGGCACCAAATACAGGGGCCAGTTTGAAGAAAGGATGAAAGCAATATTAAATGAACTTTCAAAAGTAAATAATGTCATTCTTTTTATCGATGAAATTCACACCATTGTGGGTGCCGGTGGTGCAACCGGGTCACTTGATGCAGCTAATATGCTGAAGCCTGCATTGGCAAGAGGTGAAATTCAGTGTATCGGAGCCACTACTCTGGATGAATACAGGCAGCACATCGAAAAAGACGGGGCGCTTGAAAGAAGGTTCCAGAAAATAATGGTTGAACCAACTTCAATGGATGAAACTATTGAAATCCTTCACAATATTAAAAGCAGGTACGAGGACCATCATAATGTATCATACACCGATGGAGCCATTGAAAGCTGTGTAAAACTGACAAGCAGGTATATTACCGACAGGTATTTGCCTGATAAGGCAATTGATGCTTTGGATGAATCAGGTTCGAGGGTGCATATTGCTAATATTAATGTGCCCGAAAGGATTGTCAAGCTTGAAGAAAAAATTGAAAAAACCAAGGACGAAAAAATAAATGCTGTTAAAAGCCAGAATTTCGAATTGGCAGCTGATTTCCGCGATAAGGAAAAGACTTTAATGCAACTTCTCGACAAAGAAAAGGATGCCTGGGAAAAAGAATTGATCCATCACCGTGAGACAGTTGATGAGCATAAAGTTGCTGAAGTTGTTGCCATGATGTCGGGAGTGCCGGTTCAAAGAATTGCCCAGGCAGAAGGCAAAAGGCTGATGAATATGGAAAATGACCTGAAAGGAAAGGTCATTGGCCAGGATGAAGCTATTGGTAAAATTGTAAAATCCATCCACCGGAACAGGGCTGGATTAAAAGATCCCAACCGCCCCATTGGATCATTTATTTTCCTTGGACCTACCGGAGTTGGAAAGACTCAACTGGCAAAAGTGCTTGCAACCTACCTGTTTGACAGTATTGATGCACTGATCAGGATTGATATGAGTGAATACATGGAAAAATTTTCTGTATCACGACTTGTTGGTGCGCCTCCAGGATATGTTGGTTATGAAGAAGGCGGCCAGTTAACAGAAAAAGTCAGGAGGAAACCTTATGCAGTAGTTTTGCTCGATGAAATAGAAAAAGCACATCCCGATGTTTATCACCTGTTGCTTCAGTTACTTGATGAGGGGCGACTTACAGATAGCCTTGGAAGAAATGTTGATTTTAAAAACACCATTATTATAATGACTTCCAATATTGGTTCACGTCAGTTAAAAGACTTTGGACGAGGTGTAGGATTTTCTACTAACAAAACACCTGAAGATGAAAATGAGCATGCCAAGTATATTATACAAAAAGCACTTAAACAGGCATTTGCACCTGAATTTCTTAACAGGGTTGACGATGTGGTAATGTTTAATTCGTTAAGCAAGGAAGAAATCAATCTGATTATTGATATTGAGTTGAAAGAGTTATATCACAGGGTGGAAAGCCTGAATTATAAATTAAAAATATCGAAGGCAGCAAAAGATTTTATTGCTGATAAAGGTTACGACCCGCAGTTTGGTGCCCGTCCTTTAAAAAGAGCCATTCAAAAGTATCTTGAAGATGAAATGGCTGAAATAATTATTAAAGCTTCTATTTCAGACGGTGACACTATTTCTATAGGATTTGATAAAAAGAATGAAAAACTACAGATAGAAATACAGGGAATAAAAACTGAGAACCAGGATTCGTAAAAGCACAGAGCCACTTTAAAGTGGCTTTTTTTATGGCCTGTATTTTAAAGCTACCATGCTGTAATCATCTACCTGCCTTGCACGTCCTCTGAAAAGATTTGTTTTAGTCTCAACTTCTTTAATAATATTTTCCGGTGTTTCGTTAATTAATTCAAGGAGAATTTTCTTCAGTCTTTTTTCAGTAAAAAGGTTACCATTGACATCAATTGTTTCTGTTATGCCATCAGTATAAATAAACAATACATCATTTTCATTAAGTTTAGTCACATCATCATCATATTTGCGGTTGGTATATAATCCCAGGGGAAGGCCGTGTGAACCTTTTAGTTCCACAATTTCGCCATTGTTTCTTAAAACCATTGATGTAGTATGTGCCGCATTACAATAGTTTAAAAATCCTGTTTTTAAATCGAGCACACCTACAAAAAGGGTTAAGAAATACTGATGCTGGTTCTTTTTAAATAATTCTTTATTAACAGTTTCAACAATCTTTTTTGAGGTCATTTCCGAAGTTTTACTTCGTAACAGAGTATGTGCAACTCCCATGAAAATGGCAGCTGAGATACCTTTCCCGGATACATCGCCGATTACAATTAAAAGGTGGTCTTCGTCGAGTAAAAAATAATCATAAAAATCGCCACCGATTATATTTACAGGTTTATAAGCAGAAAATATTTCAATATTTCCGGCGCCTTTGAGTTCAGGAGAACCTGTCGGAATGATACTGTTTATAATCTCGGACGCCTGTTCAAGCTCCCTTTGCAAATGTTTGCTGCTCTGCTTGTTTTTTTCACTTTCCGAAGAGAATTTGTTATACCATGCCTGTATCAGGGCATAACTTTTTTCCAGGGTTTCAACCTCATTTTTTGAAACTTCCAGCCTGCCCGCCGAGCTGAATTCATGTATTTCTAAAGCAATTTGAGCCAGAGGATTCATCAGCCTTTTTGATATATAGGATACCAGGAAAAAAATGGCTATAATTCCGGCAAGTGAAACAATTATTAATTTGAAAAGCAACATCCATACATCTGAGTAAAGTTCTGAAAACGGTAAAACAAATATTAATGCCCAGTTATTTTCTGGAATGTGAGTATAATAAACCCAGCTCTTTTTATGGTTAAGCAATCTGGGATATGCAACAAAATATCCGGAAGTGTTTCCTTCAAGTACACGGTTTAAATCATTTCTTTTACCATGATAAACACTGTCAGATAAGTTTTTTATATTGTGATTTAATATCCATTCCTTTTGAGGATGAGTAAGATAGGTGCCTTCACTGGAAATAAGAAACGAAAATCCTGATATACCTGTATTTATATCCTGTATCAGTTTATTCAGGAATGTTAACGATAATTCAATCATAACATATCCGGCTTCTTTCTCATTGCCAGCCTCGCCAATTTTTATCGGATAACAATACATAGATACCGGTTCATGGCTGGCATCACAAATGAAAGGTTCTGTCCAGCCGGATATTCCCTGTGAAGTTATTTTATTTGATTGACTCAGTTCTTCTTCGCAGATGGCAATTTGGTCACTGCTGGTAAGGAAAATTATTGAATCGTTTTCTCTGTAAGCTGAATAATTTATAATCTCATCGGGGAAAATATTCTTTTTGAGATTAACATGAATTGCCTGTAGTTGGATATAGTTGGAAATAATACTTCTGGTAAGATGTTCAATATCACCTTTTGCAGCAAAATAAGGTATTTGCCTTGCAATATTTTTAGTTAACTCCTGAGTAGATACTACATTTTTCCTGATTTCTGTTACAACAGGCATACTCTGGGTTACAGCACTCTTTTCAATATCATTTTCAATTAGATTATGGCTGCTTTTATAGACAATAAAAATTACTATCAACAATACTGAAATAATTGCTGTTGAAATATAAAAACTCAACCTGAAAGCAGTTGATCTTTTTGACATGATTCACTCTACAATTCCTGGTAACAATTTAAGGCTTTTTTCAGACAAAATGAATTCTGTTTACAATTTTTAGCCATTTCCTTGTTCCGGGATATTTGCAGGTTGTGGTTGCCAATTCAGAAGCATTTAATAACGCTCTCTCAAAATCCTTATTTTTAAGGATATAATAAATGAAGGCACCATGAAAAAAATCACCTGCACCCAATGTGTCAACTATGTCTGAATCAGGAACCTGTATTTCGCCTGTAACTTTTCCATTTTTAAATAATATTGGCTTCCCCCCTCTTGTAATTGCACATTTTTTAATACCTGAATTTTTAAGATACCGGAAAATTTTTTCGGAATTCGTACAATCGGGAGGATAAAAATCTTCGGAACAAACAGCATAATCTGCAAATGGCAGAATAAATTTATACTGAGGTTTCTAGCTTCCGGCATCAAGTATAACAGGAATTTTTTTTGTTTTTGCAATTTTTAAAACTTCAAGTGTAAATTCAGGGAAAAATCCATCCGCCATTATAATTTGGGGATTTATTTCCTCCAATAGCTTTTTAGCATCAATTTCACTTACAATATTTTCCGGATTATGTGTGAATATATTTCTGTCACCGTTTTTGGAAGTTACAACAGTTGCCAGAACCGGATGAAAACGTTTTTGCCCAACTAAATCAAAATGTTGAATATTGTTTTTTTTTAAATCTTCTTCAATCATTTGTTTGAATGGGCTGTCGCCAATTGCCGAAACCAGGTTTGCAGTTCCGTTTAAAAATGAAAATGCTGCTGCTGCATTTGTTGCCGGCCCACCCGAGATAATATCAGGAGGAACAGCTTTTATTTTCACATTTGAAACAGGGAATTCATCAACAAAATAATGAATATCAATAGTTGTTAAACCTATAAACAAAGCATTCATAATAAAAAAGCTGCCACTTTTTTGCGGCAGCTAAAACTATTTTTTATCTTTTATTTTTATACTCAAACTTGGTACTCAATACTCATTTACTCACTACTCTTAAGTATTTAAAGCACCGCAAACCTGGATAACCTGCCCACTCACATATGATGATAAATCAGAAGCAAGAAATGCTGCTACGCCTGCAACTTCTTCAGGGGTACCACCACGTTTTAATGGAATAGCAGCTTCCCATGCTTTTCTTGCATCTTCAGGTATTTTTGCTGTCATTTCAGTAATGATAAAACCGGGTGCGATTGCATTCGACCTGACTCCCCGTGAACCAAGTTCGCGTGCTACAGACTTGGTAAAACCAATAATTCCTGCTTTTGAAGCTGAATAATTGGACTGACCTGCATTTCCGCTGACTCCAACTACCGAACTCAGGTTAATAATTGAACCGGCACGGTTTTTTAACATGGTTTTCTGAACAGCCTTTGTAAAATTAAATACCGATTTAAGGTTTACATTGATCACTGCATCCCACTGGTCTTCGGTCATGCGCATAAGTAAGGTGTCTTTTGTAATTCCGGCATTGTTAACCAGTACATCAACTGTTCCGAAGTCGTTTACAATTTTAGTTACAACTTCTTCTGTATCAATAAAATTACTAGCATCAGAGGCATAACCTTTTGCTTTAACTCCAAGGTTGTTTAACTCGGCTTCGGTTGCTTTCATGTTTTCATCTTCAAACAAATCGGTAAAAGCGATATTACAACCTTCTTCAGCAAATTTTAAAGCAATTGCTTTTCCAATACCCCTTGAGGCACCTGTTACTATAGCCGTTTTTCCTTCCAATAGTTTCATTTCCGAATAATTTAGATTCATTATTTAATAAAGCAAATATAAATTATAAATATGGTTAACAAAAAAACAGGCAGTTTTTTGTTCTTTACTAATCCAGATATCTCAATAATTCAGACATAACTTTCCCTGCCTTTCCTTTTAAATGAATGTCAGTTATCCGCTTTGTAAACAACGATTCCTCCGGATTCACTTCAATAATGGTTGCCCCGAATTCCTTGGCGGTATTGGGTACATATGAAGCCGGGACCACTTCGCCGGTAGAACCTATAATAATACAGACTTTGCATTTTTTTGCAGCAATAAATGACATTTCATAAGCATCAGGTGGAATTCCTTCGCCAAAAAAAATAAAATCAGGTTTTAACACATTATTATCATCAGGACACCTGGGGGGCAGTTCTTTCAGGTCAACTTCCTGAACAGGGATTATTTTGCCACATATGGGGCATTTTAATTTTTTTGAGTTACCGTGAAATTCATAAACCGTTTTATTTCCGGCTTCAAAATGCAGGTTGTCAATGTTTTGCGTAACAATTGATTTTAACATTCCCCTCCTTTCCATTTCAGCCAGCGCCAGGTGTGCTTTGTTGGGTTTTGACTCGGAAAAAAAATCATAAAAAATTTCACGAATGCTGATCCAGCAACCAACCGGATCGCTGAAAAAATAATCAAGGTCGAGCACATGCGGGTCGTATTTATTCCATAGCCCGTGTTCCCCCCTGAAAGGCGGTATGCCGCTTTCAACAGAAATTCCGGCACCGGTAAAGGCAATGTTATAATCCGATTTTTTTATTAATACAGCTGCTTCTTTTATTAATATATTTTCCGGCATTTTTTTATTTGTAAGGTAATGTTTTTTTTATTCTGAATACAAATTAATCAATTTTAACACCTGATGGTTGAACTAAAATATTTTGAAATCCTTTAATGTTATATTGAATTTGTACTTTTACGGAACCTGAACTGAACAAAATTATTAATATAAAATATTTCAAAAATTATTAATTATGAAGAAAACTAAAATTTTTCTGATCACAATTCTTTTATTGGCTACGGGTTTAATTTCCAGGGCTAATAAAATAGAATTTAAAGAATTTGACCTTCCAAACGGACTTCATGTAATCATACATGAAGACCACTCTGTCCCGATTGTAAGTGTTTCAGTTATGTACCATGTTGGTTCAAAAAATGAAAATCCTGAACGGACAGGTTTTGCGCACTTTTTTGAACATTTGATGTTTGAAGGTACAGCGAATATTAAACGGTTCGAATACGATAAAATAGTTGAAAGCGCAGGTGGAACATTAAATGCGAACACAAGTAACGACCGAACTTATTATTATGAAGTACTTCCATCTAACCAGTTGGAATTAGGTTTGTGGCTCGAATCGGAACGAATGTTGCATGCACGGGTAGACTCAATTGGAATTGCAACTCAAAAGGGTGTTGTTATTGAAGAGAAAAAACAAAGTTATGATAACCAGCCGTATGGATCATTTTTGATCGAATTACTTGGGCATGCTTTTACAAAACACCCTTATCAGTGGGCAACAATTGGAAATGCCGAACACATCCGGGCCGCAAAGGATGAGGAATTTAAAAATTTCTACGACTCGTTTTATGTGCCAAATAATGCAGTTTTAGTTCTGGCTGGTGATATTAATTACAATGATGCCAAAAAAATGGTTGAAAAGTATTTTACTGACATCCCGCCAAGCAAAGGAGAAATTTACAGGCCAACTGTGGTTGAAGATATTAAAACCAAAGAAGTTCGTGATACTATTTATGATAACATTCAGCTTCCGGCTGTAATTCAGGCATATCATATTCCTGCAATGGGAAGCCACGATTATTTTGCTGTTGAAATGTTAAGCCAGATGCTGGCAACAGGGCAAAGTTCAAGATTGTATAAATCGCTGGTCGATGATCAGCAACTGGCCATTCAAGTAGCTGCAATCCCCCTTCCATTTGAAGATCCCGGGCTTGCAATTACACTTGCACTGCCAAACATGGGGCTCGATTGTTCTGTACTTGAAGCAGCCATGGATAAGGAAATTGAGAAAGTTCAGAATGAACTAATACCTGAACGGGAATTTCAGAAACTCAGGAACCAGGTGGAAAATCAGATCGTTGCTCAGGATGCAACTATTGCCAGCCGTGCAGAAACTCTGGCAACTAATTATACTTATTTTAAGGATACCAACCGTATTAATACCGATCTGGATAAATATTTATCAGTTAACAGAGAAGATTTAAAACGGGTTGCCAACGACTATTTCAGGAAAGACAACCGGGTTGTATTGTATTATTTACCAAAACCATCAGCTAATTAATCCTCTAAAATTCAGAATCATGAAAAAAATATTATTCTTACTTTTTATTGTCCTTACAACCCTGAATTTAAATGCACAGTTAGACCGGAGTATCAGGCCAAAACCCGGCCCTGCTCCAAAAATTCAACTGGGAGATTACGAGCTTTTTACACTTAATAACGGATTAAAAGTTATTGTTGTTGAAAACCACAAGGTCCCCAGGGTAACCTATCAGGTGACACTGGATATTGATCCGGTACAAGAGGGAGCCCAGGCAGGTTATGTATCGATTACCGGTAATTTATTGCGGGCTGGTACAACTACTAAATCGAAAGCCGATATCGATGAAGCCATTGATTTTATCGGTGCCTCGTTAAATACATATTCTACAGGAGTTTCAGGTTCAGTATTAAAAAAATTCAGCGACGATTTCCTTAAAATTATGTCGGATGTTTTATTGAATCCTTCATTCCCGGAAGAGGAACTGGAAAAATTAAAAACTCAAAATATTTCGGCAATTCAAACTGCAAAAAACGATGCAGGTTCCATTGCTGATAATATAAGCTCAGTTTTAATGTATGGAGAAAACCATCCGTATGGTGAAGTTGTTTCAGAAAAATCAATCGGGAATATTACACTTGAAAATTGTAAAAATTATTACAAGGAATTTTTTAAACCCAATGTTGCCTATCTTATTATTGTTGGTGATATAACACTAAAAGAAGCTAAAAAACAGGCAAATGAATATTTCGGCAAATGGGAAAAAGCCGATGTGCCAACTCATAACTATGCTTTTCCGGAATTGAATACAACACCGCGTGTAGCTATCAGTAACAGAGATGGAGCTGTCCAGTCGATGATAGAGGTAAGTTATCCGATTAACTTTAAACCAGGCAATCCTGATGCGATAAAAGCAAGTGTAATGAATACTATCTTAGGTGGTGGTGGAACTGCGACCAGGATCAATGCCAATTTAAGGGAAGATAAAGCATATACCTACGGTGCATATTCCAGGTTAAATTCTGATAAGCTTGTCGGATCATTTAGTGCTTCAGGTGAGGTAAAAGGAGAAGCAACCGATTCTGCTATGTTTGAATTATTATATGAGATTAAAAGGATGGTTAATGAATCCGTTGACACAGAAACACTTGAAAAATATAAAAATATGATGGCCGGTTCATTTGCACGTTCGCTTGAACAACCATCAACTATTGCCCGTTTTGCGCTGAATATTGAACGTTATAACCTTCCAAAAGATTACTATGCCAACTACCTGGAAAATCTCAGTAAGGTTTCAGTAGATGATGTTCTGCAAATGGCAAAAAAATACCTGAAACCGGATCAGGCAAATATTATTGCCATAGGAGATGCTGCCATGCTTAAAAAAACCATGGCAAGGTTCTCGAAAAACGGTAAGGTAGAGCAATTCGATTTTTATGGAAAGCCGGTAAAAGCAATGGAAGCACCATCGGACCTTTCTGCTGATGACGTAATCAATAAATACCTGGATGCAATAGGAGGAAAAAAGAAGCTCAACACAATCAATGATATGGTAATGACTTCCGATATTTCTATTCAGGGAATGAGTATTGAAATAAAAATTCAGCAGAAAGCACCGAATAAGATTAAGGTAGAAACACTTATGGGTGGAAATGCCCTGTCAACCCAGGTTTTTGACGGTGAAAAAGGAATGGTTAAAAGTCAGATGGGAAACCAGGAAATATCGGGAGATGACCTTGAATACATGAAAATTCAGGCTACCTTAAATGCTGAAATGCACTTTAAGGAATTAGGGATTAAAACAGAAATAACCGGATCAGAGGAAGTAGATGGAAAACCAGCCTGGAAGGTTCAGATGACTTTACCTTCAGGCAGGACTGCAGTTGATTTTTACGATCAGGAGAGCGGATTAAAAGTTAAATCGGTAAGCCAGCAGGGAGGTATGTCAGTAACAGCTACTTACAGCGATTACCGCCCGGTTGAAGGAATACAATTTCCATTTAAAACAAAACAGGTCGCCGGACCGCAAAACCTTGATATTGAAGTAAAATCAGTTGAAATTAACAAAGGGGTTGACGATTCAGTATTTGAAATGTAGAATTATTTATATCATCCTTCGACAAGCTCAGGATGACTGGGAAAAAGAAGCTCTTTCATTTGGAAGGGCTTTTTTTATGGTTTTTCAGAGTTTAGGATAGTTAGTTCAAAACAAATATCTTTGCTGAATAATTTTATACAATGCTCGACCAGTCAACAATATGTGCAATTTCAACCTCGCCGGGAGTGGGTGCAATTGCTGTGATAAGGCTTTCAGGAGAGAAGGCCATTGAAATTGCAGATGCTGTTTTCAGAAGCCCTGTAAAAGGGAAAATACTAAACCGGCAGGAAGCAAACACACTGCATTTTGGCCAGGTTATTTCAGGTAATGAAATAATTGATGAGGTTGTTGTTTCACTGTTCAAAGCCCCGCATTCATTTACAGGAGAGGATATTGTTGAAATTTCGTGCCATGGTTCGGTTTTTATTCAGCAACGAATCTTGGAGTTGTTAATTGAAAAAGGAGCCCGAATGGCCCAACCGGGGGAATTTACCCAGCGTGCTTTCCTGAACGGTAAAATGGACCTGTCGCAGGCCGAAGCAGTTGCCGATGTAATTGCCTCGTCGAATGCTGCTTCACACAGGTTAGCGATTAACCAGATGCGGGGTGGTTTTTCAAATGAAATTAAAAAACTCAGAGACGAGATGTTGCATTTTACGGCTATGGTTGAACTGGAACTCGATTTCAGCGAGGAAGAAGTTGAATTTGCCAACCGTACTGAATTAAAGAAACTCACAGAAAGGATTGAAATCCTCCTCCGGAAATTAAAAGATTCTTTCCAGTTGGGGAATGTTATTAAAAATGGTATTCCTGTTGCGATAGTTGGCGAAACCAATGTTGGTAAATCAACTTTGCTGAATGCTTTACTTAACGAGGACAAGGCCATTGTCTCTGAAATTCATGGCACAACACGCGATGTAATTGAAGATGTAGTCAACATTCACGGTACAGCTTTCCGTTTTTTTGACACAGCCGGGATCCGTGAAACCAATGACCATATTGAAAACCTTGGTATTGAACGATCCTATAGTAAACTTGACAAGGCTAAAGTAGTCCTGCTGGTGGTTGATACCCAAAACCCCTACTCCATTGTTCAGGGGAGAATTGATAAAATCAGGGAACGGGTAAACGATCAATTGTTGATTTTTGTTGCCAATAAAATTGATACAGGGTTAAAAGAAACCATTCAGGAACTTAAAAGATCCGTTTTAAATAAGAATGAAAAACTGGTTTTTATTGCAGCCAAAGACAAAGAAAACCTGGATGAATTAATTGACCACATGGTACATGCCGTTAACCTGGATGCAGCTTCACAGGAAGATATTATTGTAACCAATGCCCGGCATTTCGAAATCCTGAAAAATGCCCATGGAGCCATCCGTCGTGTCTTAAATGGCCTTGATTCAGGAATCACAGGCGACTTCCTCGCGCAGGACATCCGTGAATGTATGCACTACCTGGGTGAAATCACGGGTGAAATATCTACCCATGAAGTACTGGGGCACATCTTTAAAAATTTCTGTATCGGAAAGTAATTGAGACCAATAATTCAGGAATAATAATGAATCGAATTATTAAAGTCGAGCTTATCCCGAAAAGCGAAACGATATTGGGTTCTTTTCAAAACCAAATGTTTTAAGAATAAAATTATTTCTAGTAACCAACAGGCTTTCCTGTAAAATTATAATTTTAAAATAGTAATCCTAAATTGTACTTATTACAATAAATAAAATATCCTTTTTTCTCCGAATCTGCTTTGTTTGTATTATTTTTATCATCTGTAAATAAAATCAGTGAATATTAAATAATAATCTAACTTAAAATACGATCATGAAAAAAGTACAAAACAGGAGGGATTTCCTTAAAATTTCATCGGTAGGGGCACTTGGTTTAATAGCTTTAGGATCAACATCATTTAAATTAGGTCCGGTTGACAGGAAAAGTTTTGGAGTGGGAGTTCAATTATATTCTATCAGAGATGCAATGGCTGTTAATATACCGGGCTCTTTAAAAAAAGTGTCAGATATGGGATACAAAAATCTGGAACTTGCTGATTATTCCAATGGAAAATTTTACGGTTACTCACCCAAAGAATTTAAAAAGATTGTAAATGGTTTGGGTATGGAAATAATAAGTAGCCATGCCGGTGTGGAAGCAACCGGTATTACAAAGGAAAATGCACAAAAGATGGCTGACGACCATGCCGAACTGGGTGTCAAATATTGTGTGCAACCCTGGGTAAATGAAGAAGACCGCAATATTGAAAAATACAAACAGATGATTGCAGATTGGAATGAAGTGGGCCGCATTATGAAGGGTGTGGGTATCCAGTTTGGTTACCATAACCATAATTTCGAGTTTGCTACTCTTGATGGAATTGTTCCTTATTATGATCTTTATATGCCTGAATTGGATGCCGACTTAGTGACCATGGAACTCGATTTGTACTGGGCAACAAAAGCCGGACAGGATCCGGTTAAAATGTTTAAAAAATATCCGGGAAGATTTCAATTGTTACATTTTAAAGATATGGCTGAAAAAAGCAAACCTTTTTACGATGTAATCAAAGATGATATCACTTCAGTTGGAGAAGGATTAATCAATTTTAAAAGAATTTATAAAGCGAAAGATATTGCCGGCGCAAAATACATTTTTGTTGAAGACGATAACCAGGGCAACGGCAAACCGTTTGAAGGAATTGAAACAAGTATTAATAATATTGTTACAAAAATTTTAGTATAACTACTTGAATTTTAAATATGAAGCCCGATACATAACAAGCATCGGGCTTTTATTTTTTAAATATCAGTTTTTAAAAATCTGTAAAATCCCATTTTCCCCTGAAAGGACGTGATAACATCATATTTGCATAATCATCGCCAATAAATTTTTCTTCTTCAGGATCCCAGAGTAACGGACGTTGAAGTTCGTATGCGATATTAGTAACATTACAAACTGATGCTGTCCTGTGCCCTGTTTCAACATCCGAAATTGGTTTTGTCCGGTTTTTAATTGCATCGATCCAGTCCTGATAATGGTTGTCGCTGAAATACACCCTTTTATCTGTTGGTTTTAATTCGGTTTTTGCAAGGCTTTCATTTGGAAAAGTACGGAGGAAACTGCGACTTACTTCTATTTTCCCTTCAGAACCGATAATCTGAACGGCATTGTGGTCGCCGCTCCCACCCCATTCTTTATGGTTAACAACTACTCCGTTTGCATAGCGCATTGATAAACCCGATTTTGCCGGTTCAACAGGTGGCAGGAATTGAGTTGGTCCTGATTTATCCATATCCAAAGCCCATTGCGAAATATCAAACATGTGCGCTCCCCAGTCGGTAATATAACCGCCGCCAAAGTCCCTGTAGCCCCGCCACCATGCCCAGGGTCCCTGAGTGGTTTTTGGTGCCAGGTCCTCGTGGTATCCTCTGTATAGAGAAGGCCCTACCCACTCGTTCCAGTCAAGTGTTTCCGGGACTTCCTGTGTTGGGAGATCACACTGTTTTACAGGCTCACCAACACT
>JAFGGF010000083.1 GCA_016930735.1 Prolixibacteraceae bacterium | reverse complement strand
CATCATTTCTTCCACAATTTTTTCAATTGTGTCAGCTTCTGATTCAACCGCACCTGTTAAGGGATAACAACCAAGTGTACGGAACCTTACTTTACGCATTTTTGCCTTATCTCTCATTTCTTTGGGCATCCTGTCATCATCAGCAAGAATCAGGTTTCCGTCAACCTCAACAATCGGCCGTTCTTTTGCATAATAAAGTGGTACAATCGGAATATTTTCCAGCCTGATGTATTGCCATATGTCCAGTTCAGTCCAGTTTGAAATAGGGAAAACCCGGATGGATTCCCCTTTGTGCACTTTTGCATTGTAAATGTCCCAGAGCTCAGGGCGTTGATTTTTAGGATCCCACTGATGGAATTTATCACGGAAAGAAAAAATACGTTCCTTGGCCCTCGATTTTTCTTCATCACGCCTGGCGCCTCCAAAGGCAGCATCAAATTTGTATTTTTCCAGCCCGGCCAGGAGCGCCTGTGTTTTCATTACATCAGTATGTACTTTACTGCCATGTGTAAATGGACCAATCCCTTTTTCAAAACCTTCCTTATTATAATGAACAATCAGATCCCAGCCTTTTTCTTTACAGTAATTATCACGGAATTCAATCATTTCCCTGAATTTCCATTTCGAATCGATATGCATAAGAGGGAAGGGGACTTTACCTGGGTAAAAGGCTTTTTCAGCCAGCCGCACCATAACCGATGAATCCTTTCCGATTGAATACAACATTACCGGATTTTCGAATTCGGCCGCTACTTCCCTGATGATATGTATCGCCTCTGCTTCAAGTTCCCTGAGATTTGTTAGACTGTAGTTTTTCATAATTTAAAAACACCATTTTGGGAAGGGTAAATATATCATTTTTATTTCAGACCTGTGGAACAGAAAAAAGAAAGGGATACCTGAATTTAAAATTTCCAGAAAATCGGGATCAGCCACATCGAAATTATAAATGCCAACAGGTTCAGAGGAATTCCTATCCTGACATAATCCTTGAATTTATAATTCCCGATAGCCTGTACGATCAGGTTTGTCTGATAACCAATCGGTGTTGAAAAACTGGCTGAAGCTGCAATTGCAATGGCAACAAAAAAAGGTTTTGGGTCAACATTCATTTGAATTGCTGCCGACAATGCGATCGGGAAGACAAGTGCTGCAGCTGCATTGTTGGTGATAATTTCAGTGAATAATGTGGTAATCAGGTAAACTGCAATCAACACACCCCAGGGTCCCCAGGCTTTGGCAAAATTAATAGTTGTACGGGCAATGGCATCAGCAGCGCCTGAATTCTGCATTGCCTTGCTAAGTGCAAGCGAAGAGGCAATAGTTATTAAAATATCCCAGCTGATCGACTTGGTGTAATTCTGATGTGGCAATATTTTAAGCCAGACCATAAGTATGGCAGCGATGGCTGCAAAATAAAACATATCGAAGGCAATACCCCCCTTTGATGGGAATGAATGGCCTATGGTTGCTCCAATAATCATTAATAACAGGATTATAAATGCAGCCCATTTCCGCCATGGTTTACCGTTTCCCTTATGTTCCCCAATATAGGAAGTCAGGTAGAAAATTTTTGAATCACCCCAATTCTTTATAAAGCGTTCATCTGTTAATAGAACAACATTATCTCCGGGTTTTAATTTCAGGTTTCTCACATTTGAAGTAATACGTTCGCCATTCCTGTGAATCGCCAGTACAGAAGCATGGTAATGCTCAAAGAAGTTAAAATCCACTATGTTTTTACCTATTCCAGGAAAACGGGGTGACAGAACCACTTCATATTGTTTCAATTCATTTTTTGGGATTCGGCCTTTTACCAGGTCCAGACCCAAAAGTTTTACATTTTCGAGTTCGAGTATATAATTCAGGCTGTCCGGTTTTCCGGCAACCAGTAATTTATCGTTTTCATAAATAAAAAATTCGCCTTTTCGTGTTTCTATCAGTTGCCCTTCCCGTTCAATCGAATCAACTGAAAGGTTCTTCAATTCACCAATCCTGCCGTTTTTGATTTTTTTCCCGATTAACGAACTGTGCTGGGGAACCAGTAAATCGTAATAATATTCTTTAAGGTCGGTATAACGGGTTGCAAATTTTATCTTTTTCCCCGGAAGTAGCATATTCCCAAATACCGACATATATATAAAACCCGCTGCAGCCACAAAAACACCAACCTTTCCGAGTTCAAACATAGTAAATCCATTGAGGCCATTATCAAGCATTAACCCATGCACAACAAGATTTGTAGAGGTTCCGATCAAAGTACACATGCCACCGAAAATTGTAGCATAGGATAAAGGGATCAGAAATTTTTGTGATGAAAGATTCAGGTTTTCAGCCCACCTCTTAATCATCGGGGCAAAAATAATAACAACGGGTGTATTATTCAGAAAAGCTGAAAGGGCTGAAACAGGTATCATTAACCGGGGAAGCAGGAAAGTCATCCTTCCACGCCGACGGGGCAGATAAAAAGCAGCTACCCTGTTTAAAGCCCCTGTTTGACGGAATCCTTCACTGACCAGGAACAGTACGGCAATGGTAATCATCCCTTTGTTGGAAAAGCCTGATATAGACTCGTCCGGGGAAATTATTCCAATTGCCATTAAAACGATAACTGTAGAAAACAAGATAAGCCCTGGCCTCATCATCTCCCTGGCAAGGGCAACTATCATTAAAATAATTGCGGTGACAACGATATAGCCTTCGGTACTCATACTTTGTTTTAGCCAGGTTATTGATTTATCTTCGTAATAATTACGATCTAAACCTGCTACAATTATAATATTTCTTTACCAAATAATTTTCGAAAAGTGATTTTTTAAGGTAATTTAATCAGTTATAAATTTTATAAATAACAAATTTTACAAATTTATATTTTTGTTATATTGCTATATTTCAAAATATTACATAAATATTTTATTCTTAAGATTAAAAATTCCCGGAACATATTTAAAGTGTTTTTTAAATTGATTATTAAATTTTAAATTGGGTTTGCATAAAAAGAAATAAATATTACTTTTGCACCCGCCTTTAAATAATAAAGGTACGAGGATGACTCAGTAGCTCAGCAGGTAGAGCACATCCCTTTTAAGGATGGGGTCCTGGGTTCGAGCCCCAGCTGGGTCACCAAAGGTTGAGGGGAAGTGAAAACTTCCCCTTTTAAATTTAAATCGTATCTTTTATTAACTGATCTTAAAATCAATTTTTAATCCAAAATTAAATCCACTTAAATTTAAAGTATTTGAAAGTTTATCATGGGTTTAACTTACCATTAACAACAATCTGTTTTTTTGTCTGTTATTTTTGTATAATGAATAACTGGTTAAGGAATATAACATCTGTTTTGGTTTTAATCACATTCCTTTTTTCTACATCAGGAATTGTGGTTTATAAGTCATTTTGCAGTTGTACAGGAACCAGTAAAATAAGTCTGTTTTCTTCTTCAGAATCCTGTACCTCAATGCACAAGGTTGGGACTGCTTCCGAATCCTGCTGTTCTTCAGTGAATGAGGATAAAAACCTTAATTCATGTTGTTCTGAGAATTCGAAACATTGTATCGTCCATAACAGCGAATGTCGCTGTGGTTCTGCTGTGGCACAATATTTAAAACTGGACAGCAAAATTGTTAATACTGTTCAGATAGTTACAGAATCCAAGGTTAAGTTATCCGATATTGTAATTAATGTTGAGAATGAAAAGCTTGTTGAACTTTTATGGAGGCAAAACACTTTTCTTGCTTACATTGAACCTCCACCACAATTCAGCGACCACAAAGATTATTTAAATTTTATCTGTAAACGTAAAATCCCTGAAATCGCTTAATCTTTAATTGGTATTAATATGCCATGATTACTGTTTTTGTAAAACATAAAGATTAAAGCGATGAAAAAATATATAGTGTTATTTACCTTTTTAGTTACTGGTGTATATGTAAATGCGCAACTAATTAAAGGTGTTGTTTACAGCAAAGAAGAAAATGAAAATTCCCCCCTTCCCGGTGTAAATATTTATTGGGATGGAACACAAATCGGTACAAATTCTGATGCCAATGGTTCTTTTGAACTAAAAAAGCCAAACGGAGCACACATGTTGATGTTCAGTTTTGTCGGATATAAGACAAAGATGGTTCACATCAGTGATAACAAAGCTTTAAAAATTGAATTGGAACCAAACCTGGAACTTGGAGAGGTAACTGTAATTCAGAAAGACAGGGGAACATACCTTTCCGTCATCAATCCGATTCAGACTGAGAATATCGGTGGTGCTGAACTCTTAAAGGCAGCCTGCTGTAACCTGGCTGAAAGCTTTGAAACAAATCCGTCGGTTGATGTTAATTACAGCGATGCTGTTACCGGGGCAAAACAAATCAGGCTGTTGGGGCTGGAAGGAACATATTCCTTATTACAGGTGGAAAATCTTCCGAATCTTCGTGGCCTGGCAACCAACTTTGGTTTAAACTATGTCCCTGGCCCCTGGATGGAATCCATACAGGTATCCAAAGGTGCTGCCTCGGTATTAAACGGATATGAGTCGATTGCAGGACAGATCAACGTGGAATACAAAAAACCGGATGCTCAGGAAAACCTGTTTCTGAATGTCTTTCAAAGTACGGAAGGGAAAACTGAGTTTAACGGGAATAAATCATTCAGGATGAACGAAAAACTGACCACAGGCTTATTTGTCCATATTGAAAACCTTTCCAAAATAAATGATCATAACAGCGATGGTTTTCTGGATCATCCACTGATAAAACAAATAAATGTGTTTAACAGATGGAAGTTTACAAACCAAAAAGATTTTATGGCTCAGGCAGGATTCAGTGTTCTTGCAGAAGACCGACTGGGAGGACAGAACAATGTTAGTTTTGGAATGGTTCCACTTATCTCAAATCCGTATGGAATTAACATCAGGACAAACCGGTATGAAGGTTTTTTTAAAACCGGTTATGTTTTTCCTGACGGGCATACTGCCATTGCATTTTTATCAAACGCAGCTCAGCACCATACACGTTCTTTCTATGGATTGAACAGGTATAATGCAGATGAAACAAGGATTTACAGCAATTTTGTCTATACCCGCGACCTTGATTTTTTTGGATATCATACCCTGAATGCTGGCGGATCATTTGTTTACAATAAATTTGATGAAGAACTTTATGGAAGGTTTATCAACAGAAAGGAAGCAGTTCCCGGACTTTTTGCTGAATATACTTTTAAACCCAATGATCAGCTGACTTTAATGACAGGGATTAGGATCGACTTTCATAATATTTTCGGAACCTTTGTAACTCCGAGAATGCACTTTAAATATCATTTTGGAAATTATTATACAATCCGTTTAAGTGCAGGAAAAGGCTACCGGACTGCTAACGTATTGTCGGAAAATATTTATTTACTGGCAAATGCCCGACCATTATTATGGGAGTCAGATGTTTTTCAGGAAAAAGCATGGAATTATGGAATCAGCTTCGTCCAGAATTATTCCGTATGGAATAAAGATCTGCAGATTAATGCAGAATACTTCCGGACAGATTTTCAGGAACAGCTGATTGTTGACAGGGAAACATCTTCTGAAAATATATTGCTGTCACCTCTGAATGGTCAATCCTATGCTAATAGCTTTCAATTGGATTTAAGGTATGAACCTGTAGAAAGACTGGATGTTCTGCTGGCTTACCGTATTAACGATGTAAAACAGACCATCAAAGGCGAATTACTGGAAAAACCTTTAAGCAGCAGGTATAAGGGATTAATAAATCTGAATTATTCAACCCGTCTTAAAAAATGGATGTTTGATTATACAATCCAGTTTAATGGCGGTGGAAGGATTCCGAGGGTTTATGAAAACTGGATGAGTACGGCAGATATCTCAGGAGATTTCTTTGAGTTTTCGCCTTTTACGGTTATGAATGCCCAGATTACCAAGTTTTTCAGGTACTGGAATATTTATATTGGATCAGAGAATTTTACAGACTTTAGGCAAAAAAATCCAATTACCGGTGCAGAAGACCCGTTCGGTGATCAATTTGATGCAACCAATGTATGGGGACCT
>JAFGGF010000432.1 GCA_016930735.1 Prolixibacteraceae bacterium | reverse complement strand
AAGAGTTGATTTTTGCCTCGAACGTGTTAACCTGACAGACGCACATAAATTATTTCCCTCAGAAATAAGCGGGGGAATGCAAAAACGTGTTGCAATTGCAAGGGCAATTGCATTAAATCCTAAATACCTGTTTTGCGATGAACCCAATTCAGGACTTGACCCGGAAACAGCTACCAGGATTGACAAACTGATACAGGAAATTACCAGGGAATTTAAAATTACCACCATTATCAATACCCACGACATGAATTCAGTAATTGAAATAGGGGAAATGGTTTTGTTTATTAATTCAGGTGAAAAGTGCTGGGAAGGGAATAGAAGTGAAATACTTCAAACTGAAAATCCTGAACTGAACAAATTTATTTTTGCCAATAAATTATATGCCCAGTTCAGGAAAAATCAATAAAAATTATTTTATTCATCCATTATCTCGGTTTGCATTCTTACCGAATCTTCATGAATTAACTGAAACAGAATTTTTGTAAATGTTTCATTCAGGTTCATTTCTTTACCCATTTTCACCCTGTTATCCATCAGTTGTGCCCAACGGTTTATCTGGAGCGCAGTAACATTATTCTCTTTTTTATACCGGCCGATTTCCTTCACAATTTCCACCCGCGATGATAATACTTCGAGTAATTCCTTGTCGAGGGCATCAATTCTTGAACGCAACAAATCCAGTTGGTTTTCAAATCCGGGATTGTCGGCATTTTCGTGCCTGATAACCAACCTGTCGAGAAGTTTCCTTAAATCTTCGGGTTTTAATTGTTGTTCCTTGTCACTTAATGCACAGGAAGGGTCGATGTGTGACTCGATCATCAGCCCGTCCATCCCCATGTCGAAGGCCTTTTGTGAGATCTCATAAAGTAATTCCCGTTTTCCGGCAATATGGCTCGGATCACAAATAATGGGAAGGTTTGGTAAAACCCTTTTCAATTCGATAACTGTTTTCCAGTTTGGATAATTCCGGTACGGAGTATCACTGAAAGGAGTAAAACCGCGGTGAATTGCTACAAGGTTTTTTATACCGGCCTGGTTAACCCTTTCCAGTGCCCCAACCCAAAGTTGCACATCGGGATTAACCGGATTTTTAACCATTACAATTGCATTCGTGCCTTTAAGGACATCGGCAATTTCCTGCACAACAAAAGGACTTGCAGTTGAACGTGCACCAATCCATAAAACATCAATGCCTGCATTTAAAGCTTCCTCAGTATGTTGAGCATTTGCTACTTCAGTTCCTACCAAAAGTCCGGTTTCCTGTTTGACCATCTGCAGCCATTTCAGCCCGATCGACCCGACACCTTCAAATGAACCCGGACGCGTCCTTGGTTTCCATACCCCACCTCTGTATATAAATACACGGTGGTCAGCAGCAAGCAGTTTCGCTGTTGACAGTACCTGTTCTTCTGTTTCGAGGCTGCACGGCCCGGCAATCAGTAATGGATTATTGATATGCGGCAACCATTCTTTTATCGGATTAATATTTAATTCTGCAACCATTTTTATTTCGTATATAATTTAAAATTTGTTTCCATATTTCTTACCAACGATGAATTATCGCCAGCAAGGACTCCCCTGATTTTATTTGCATTGGTTATCAGTTCGAGCACTTTGTCGTCGTCTTTCTTTTCAAGGCTTTCCTTAAAATCTGTCAGGTGTTTGATGTAAACACCCAGGGCTTCAACAACATAATTCCTGTTTTGTTGAAAAATAGGGTGCCACATACTTGAAGAACTTTTTGCAAGCCTGACAGTAGAGCGGAATCCACCACTGGCCAGGTCAAAAATTATATTTCGGTCCTCTTTTGCAAGAACTGCATTTGCCAGTGCATAAGCTGCCGCATGAGGCAGATGAGATACAAAAGCTGTGCTGTGGTCCTGTTCATCGGAAGTCATATATGCGATATCCATTCCAGTCAGGTGGATTATTTTTTCTATCAATGCCAAATGTTGCGGACCGCTGTCTTCTTGATCGCAAATAATGCAGATTTTCCCTTTAAATAAACCTTCGAAAGCTGCCTGAGGCCCTGAGTCTTCTGTTCCTGCCATAGGATGGGCAGGGACATAATTTTTCCTTCGCGGATGATTTTTTACAACACTGATTATCTCACTTTTTGCCGAACCCATATCCGTTACCGTAGCCGAATCAGGAATCAGGTCCAGAACCTTGGGAATTAAAATTTTAATTTTATCGACCGGGATTGCAATTATAACAAGGTCTGATCCGGAAACAGCAGGTTCCAGTTCTTCAATTTTGTCAACCAGCCCTAATTTTAGAGCCTCTCCTGCATTTTTTTTATCAATGTCGACACCGGTAATAGAAGAAACAAACTTTTGTTTTTTCAGATCAATGGCTAATGAACCACCTATCAAACCCAATCCGATTATTGTAATTTTCATACCTTAAATTTTATTCATAAAAAAAGGGCCCTGATAAGATCGGGACCCTTAATATCTTTAATAACAACATAATGGATTTACCCGATCTTTTTACAAAAACCGAAATAGTAAAACCAGAAATAGTTGTTTAAAATTCTCATCGTTTTTTCTTGTGCACGCAAATATACTGATATATTTTAATAATCAAACAATCTAATGTTTGATTACTTTACGCGAGGTTTGTATTTTATCATTTCCATAAATCTGAATCAGGTAAATTCCTGGATTCAGATTCGATAAATCAAGAACTTCCTGAAATCCAGGATAAATAATATCAAGAGGTTTAATTAAAATATTTTTCCCGAAGCCGTCAAAAACAAAAATTCCGACATTGGATAATTGAGTCTGGTTATTAAATTCAATTGTAAGCCACTCGTTAAATGGATTGGGAAAAATCCTGAATTCTCCAGGCGAAGCCAAATGATCTTCAACCGACATATAATTCTGGATTTTAAGGTTATCAATTATCCAGCCCCAGCCATTGGCATATGGGTCGGAAAATAACCTGAAACGGATCAGGATTGTGTCACCCGCGGCAAAATTTCCGTTTTCAAGCAGGTCGATATTTGTCCTCATAAACCATTCTTTCAGGGCAGTCGTAGTTGAATTATTCCCGCTAATTCCATTGTTGTATTCTATTAACCACGAAGTTACTTTTCGGCTGTCGTAACCATCAACCAGGGGAAGCCAGGTTTCACCGTTATCTTTACTTCCCTCAACAATTACATAATCCCAGAAATCATCATCGCCAAAAACAGACCCATCTTCACCAGGTTCAACCAATACAATTTCATCGTAATTCATTTGCCCACCTTCCTGTAAAATAATCGGATATTTTAACTGTGATGTGTAATTATATTCCATATCGATTTGTTCAGGACTTTCATAAGGATGGATGGTTTGAAGTGCTCCGTCTAAAAAAAGCCTTAGCTTTTTAATTTCAAAACCATCATTGATAAAATCGTTGTTCGATAAGTCGTTAAAATCGTTTATATAATATGTCAACGGATCAAAAACTTCTTCCACTTTTACCCTGAAATAATCGGTTTCCGGCAGGTATGAAATGTTCCGGTTCGAAGAAACATCCTGTGCAACAATCCTGTAACTGACCGAATCGCCCTGCAAAAGCTGAAAAGCTTCAAGGTTAATTGATGCTGAATATAAATCGGGTGAATCATTTTTTAAACCCAGGGTCAGGTGTGCCCCCTTATTATAAAAATATTCGACCCAAACTGAATCGATCCCGATATTGTCTTCAGCCTTAACTTCAATTGGAAGTAATTTACTGGTTGTTAAAATAAATCCTTTGGGTTGATGGGTAATAACCGGATCGATTTCATCGGGGCCAATCCTTAACCTAAATGTGCTGTCGGGAGCGGTGGAAGGCATACGGAAAGTCCGTTGTTTTTCATCGGTTGCCGATATATAATACGAAATAATTCCCCGGTTAATATTCACAGGAATTTCAGTTCTTAATAAAAGATCGTTTATATCAGCATTCAGTAAAACAGAATCAGATGTATTAAAATTATCTGAAGAATATACGATATAAAGCGATGTTGAATCCAGTTGAAAATCGCTTTCAATCCCAACTTCAGCAATTACCGGGTCGGTAACTGTTTCTATATCGCGCAGTTCTTCGTGGCGGATAAACATATTTTTCCAGCCAATATCCGCCATTATCCCTAAAGTAAGGGGACCTGGATTATGAATAACTTCTCCGTAGCCTGCCGCATGTGTCATCAGCGAATTGATATTGCCGGCAGGATAGGTAAAGTCATTTAAATGATAAATACTGGATCCGTCATCCCATGTTGTTGGTGCATACAACCTTGGAGCTGAACCATTGCCTTCGAAAACAGCGGCAGGGCTCCTGAAATACAAAGCATTCGATACCAATTGGCTAAATAAAACCGCAGAATTATTTTCAAAAAGGTCAGTGTCAGTTAAAAACTGTTTTTGATAATTTGCCACAAACTGGTCAAAAATTGCCGGAGGATCATAGTATTCACCAATTCCATCTTCAGCGTAAAAAAAACCTGTAAAGCCAAGTCCGTGAGTAAGTTCATGTAAAACAGTTGAAACAAAATCGTATTTATTGTCAGGGCAGTTACCATCAGTCCCGTAATACCATTCAATATTTTTATTAAATGATGCTGAAATATCGGGAGAACTACTATCGGTTATTTCTTCACCTTCTATTTTTTCGGCAACAGCGATAGCATAAAACCTGTTGCGATAATAAAAATTATCGAGGTTCTGATAATATCCGGTAGGACCGCAACTTGCCAGGGTATTCGGATCCATGCTTTGCCAGCGGGCAGTCATATAAATCGGAACATCAGATTCAATAAGCTGCTCCCAGATGTTTACTGCATATTCAAATGCATTTTTAACAGATTCAGGAAATCCGGAGTAAGTAACAACAATATCGCAACCTGCTTCTTTCCCCGATTTCAACCTGTTAACAATATTTTCAGGAGGAGGGATAAAACTCTTTTCAACCTTTCCTGATGCATAACAAACCGTTTCATGAGGAATTATTTCAGCTCTTTTCCATTTTCCTTTTGCAGTTGCTGAGTATCCAAAAATCAGGGTGACAAATAAAAAAACAATATATATTTTCATTAATACTTCTTTGTTGATTCCTGTTAAACAATCATCTTTTAAAAAAGATTCGAAATTTACATTTTTTAAGTGAATTAGCATTTCCTCACTTTAACTTAAATTGGAATACATATAAACATCATTACATTAAAGAAAAAAATTACCCTAATAATAAAATGGATTTTTATCTTTAGCTATATAATTTCCGGTAATAATTCTGACTTAAAATAATTTGAATTTTGTAGTTTAGAAGGCTCAAAAAAAATGATGATGGAAAGCAAATTGAAAATTTATTTTTTTCTGTTTTTACCGTTAATACTGATTTCATCGAAGCCTGATAAAGGTTATTATAATGAATTGTACAGGCCTCAGTTTCATTTTACTCCTGAAAAAAACTGGCATAACGACCCGAATGGGTTGGTTTTTTATAAGGGTGAATACCATTTATTTTACCAGTATAACCCAAACGGGAAGGAATGGGGTTACATGCACTGGGGGCATGCAGTGTCAACCGACCTGGTTCACTGGCAACATTTACCGATAGCCATTTATCCTGATAATAATTCAGAAGATAAAGAACTTTGTACTGCCTTTTCGGGAAGCGCAATTGTTGATGAAGATAATTTACTGGGAAAACAAACCGGAGATGAAAATACGCTGGTAGCTTTTTATACCAGTTTTAAATGTGGGCAAAGGATTGCTTACAGTACTGATAGAGGAAGAACCTGGGAGAAATTTGAGGGCAATCCGGTAATACCTTATAATGAAGAGGACGATGCGCGCGATCCAAAAGTATTCCGGTATGAAAAAAGCGGTAAATGGGTCATGGTGCTGTGGAGGAAACCTGAAGGGAATGAAAGACAACAGGGAGTATCCATTTATGTTTCAGAGAATCTGGTTGACTGGGAATTTAAAAGCCATGTCCCGGGATTTTTTGAATGCCCCGATTTAGTTGAGTTACCGGTTAACAATCGTATGGAGGACACAAAATGGGTATTGTTCGATGGTGATGGTTCATACCTGATCGGTGGATTCGACGGGGAAATGTTCCTCCCTGAAACAGGGAAGATGAAAAGTGATTACGGGAAAAATTACTATGCAACACAAACCTGGAGCAATATCCCTGAAGAAGACGGAAGGACATTACAGATTGCCTGGATGAAAGGCGGAGAGTTTCCGGATATGCCTTTTCAAGGGCAAATGACTTTTCCATCAGAACTTTCATTGACGAGGACCGGAAATATTATCAAATTGGTTCGGAATCCGGTTTCTAAGATTGAACTATTACATGGGAAAGATGATCATTGGGAAAACAGGAATATTATTCCAGGCATTAACGACAATATTCTTAAAAAGCTGAAAGGCGATTGTTTCCAAATAAAGGGAACTTTTGACCTGAAAACCTGCAATAATTTTGGATTTATGCTCAGGCACGGAAAGAAAACTCCGGGTATCGAAGTGAATTACAATGTTGACAGAGGAGTACTTTCCTGTATGGGGCAGATTGCGCCATTAAATCCTGTTAATGGTAAAATACAGATGGAAATTCTATTAGACAGGTCATCGGTAGAGATTTATGCCAATAACGGACAGGTTGTTATGTCGTTTGTGGTTGCATCGCCTGAAGAAAATGACTCAATGGAATTGTTCACACACGGAGGTGAACTGCTTGTTGAAAAGCTTGATATATATGAAATAAACTCAGTTTGGAGAGAAAAATAAAAATATTGTATGAGAACAAAACTTATTTATCTGATTTTTTCCTTGTCAATGATTTCTTTAGGATTACAGGCACAGGATGTAAAAATTTACAATGAAAAAGCTGATGCAAAGGAAGATATTGCAAAAGCAGTTGCGAAAGCAAATAAGGAAGGGAAACATGTTTTTCTTCAGATTGGCGGGAACTGGTGCCCCTGGTGTATTAAGTT
>JAFGGF010000431.1 GCA_016930735.1 Prolixibacteraceae bacterium | reverse complement strand
GAATTGAAGTTGAAAGAGTTACAGAAAAAATTACAATTAACAGAAGACGATCCGGCTCGTCACGAATAAGGATTAAGTTTTAAAATAATTAAAAGATGGGAGATCCAAGGGGTTTTATTAAGATACAAAGAAAGGATGGGGGGTATCGTCCTACCAATGAAAGAATTTACGATTTTGGCGAGGTTGAACAAACACTAAACCTTGAAGACAGGCTGTTGCAGGCTTCCAGGTGTATGGACTGTGGAATACCTTTTTGCCATTGGGGCTGCCCTGTGGGTAGCAAAATCCCGGAATGGCAGGATTCATTATTTAAAGAAAATTATCAGGAAGCATATTATATATTACATTCAACCAATAGTTTTCCTGAAATCACAGGCAGGATTTGCCCTGCACCGTGTGAAAAATCATGTGTCCTTGACATTCATAATGAGCCTGTAACAATCCGGGAAAATGAATGTGCTACAGTTGAACAAGCCTTTGACAGGGGACTGATAAATGCCAATCCACCCAGAAACAGGACAGGGAAAAAAGTGGCAGTCATCGGATCAGGACCAGCAGGATTATCGGCTGCCGACCTGTTAAACAGGGCAGGACATTTGGTTACAGTTTTTGAAAAAAATGATGCTATTGGCGGATTGCTTCGTTATGGTATCCCCGATTTTAAACTGAACAAAGGAGTAATCGACAGAAGGTTGGCGTTATTTAAAGAAGAAGGGATTGATTTTAAAACCAATATCTGTGTTGGGAAAAATTTAACAAGGGAAGATCTTTTAAAGGAGTTCGATGCTGTTATCCTGGCTCTCGGAGCTGAGCAACCCAGGGATTTGCCGGTTGAAGGCCGGGAACTTCAGGGTGTTCATTTTGCAATGGATTTTTTAACTCAACAGAATAAAAGCAATGCAGGACAATTTATCCCTGAGGATGAAAGAATTTCTGCAAAAGATAAAAAGGTTTTGGTTATTGGTGGTGGAGATACCGGATCAGACTGTGTGGGGACATCCATCAGGCAAAAGGCCGAAAGCGTATTACAAATTGAAATCCTTCCAAAGCCTCCTAAAGAAAGGGGAACTTCAGATCCCTGGCCCTATTGGCCAAATATTTTAAGGACTTCAAGCTCACATAAAGAGGGGTGTAAACGTCGGTGGAGCCTTTCAACGAAAAGGCTCATTGGTGAAAATGGAGTAGTAAAACAGGCGGAAATTGTCACTGTTGAATGGAATAAGGATGAAAACGGGCGATGGATTATGAGTGAGGTTCCGGAGACAACTGAATTAATTGATATCGACCTGGTGCTGCTTTCAATGGGATTTACGCAGCCGGTTCATTCAGGGCTTCTTGAAGAACTTGGTGTTGAATTTGACCAAAGAGGGAATGTTAAAGTGGATGACAGGAAACAGACTTCTGTTTCAAAAATTTTTGCTGCAGGTGATGTTGAACGTGGGGCAAGCCTGGTTGTGCATGCAATTCAGTGCGGGAAAATAGCAGCTGCGAATGTGGATGTTTTTTTAAGGAATAAATAAAACAATTTGATTGAACTACAGACAGAGCAGCGCAATCTTTATTAAGGGTGCCAGGTAATTGATCAAGCCAAAACCTAAATTTAATCTAACAGCATGTAAAAGGACAGGTGGCAATTATTCAGGTACCCTTTTTATTCATCAAGTAGTTTTACATTTTCAGGGCGTTTATGTTTCCATCGCCTGTGTGACCAAAGGTAATATTCAGGCTTTTCCCTGATTATTTTTTCCATCATCCTTGCATAGGCAATCAGAATATCTTTTGATTCAACCTGTTCATAATTTTCAAAAAGTGGAATATGATAGACTTCGTATTTTCCTCTTGATATTTTTTTAACATATTCAAATACAATGGGTTGTTTGGTCCTGAACGCAATTTTTTCTGGTCCGGAGAAAAATGCAGTTTCCTGGTTTAAAAACCGAATCCATGATTTTGTATTGGGTTGAGGTGACTGGTCTGACAACAACCATATTGCCTGAAGTGTTGTTTGCCTCGAGAATTCAATAACCATGCGGGGAGTTTTATCCATAGGCACCATTATCGGATTATACCGGCCCCGCCCTTCCAGCATATATTTTTCAAAAGCTTTATTATTCCTGACAGGTGAGTACACTGCTATCAACTGGTGTTTCATAATTCCGGGTAGGAGCGAACACCACTCCCAGTTATTAAAATGCATTCCAACTATCACCACCGATTTACCCTGGTCAAAATAACCATCAAGTAATTTCAGGTCTTTAAATTCAATTCTTTTTTCAAGATTTTTCTGGCTGATACTGTATATTTTCAGCCCTTCCATAAAAATATCGCAAAAGTGCCTGTAAAATTTCCGGGTGATTATTTTTATTTCAGTATCAGTTTTTTCAGGAAAAGAATTTTTGAGGTTTGAAATAATAACTTTCTTTCGGTACCTGATAATTTTACTGATTATTATATAGAAAATATCAGATAAAAAGTACAGGATAAAAAGTGGCAGGTAGGATAAGGAGATTAAAAAAACAACTACCAGTTTCTGGAAAAATTGTCGAAAAAGATTTTTGTTTGTATTTCCCATTCGATAAAAAACTCATTAAACTACAACAAAATTCAGCCTGAGGACCTGATTTTTTCAGTACTGATTCAAATAATCCGAAATTTATCAACTTTTCCTGAATAATAAATTTTAAATTTATATGAATTCAAAAAAACCGGAATTATTAATCTTTAAAATACTGAACTATGGAATTTAAATTACCGGAACTTCCTTATGCAAAAGATGCACTGGAACCGTTCATCAGTTCAAAAACCCTTGATTATCATTATGGGAAACACCATCAGGCATATGTTAACAATCTCAATAACCTGAAAAAAGGCACTCAGTTCGAGGAAGCTGATCTTGAAACGATTGTTAAAGAATCAGACGGTGGAATTTTTAATAACGGTGCGCAGGTTTGGAACCACACTTTTTATTTTATGCAGTTTTCGGCAGAAGGGTGCCACGAACCCAAAGATGAATTAAAAAGAGCCGTTGAGGAAACATTCGGGTCATTTGTAATGTTTAAAGAAAAATTTTCAAAAGCTGCTGCAACACTTTTTGGATCGGGATGGGTCTGGCTAGTAGTTAATAACAATGGCGAACTTGAAATTGTACAAACCAGTAATGCCGGAAACCCAATACGTGAAGGTAAAAAACCGTTGTTAACCTGTGATGTTTGGGAGCATGCTTATTATCTTGATAAACAAAATGCCCGTCCGAAATACATTGAAGATTTCTGGAAAATAGTTGATTGGAAAGTTATTAGTGAACGTTTTAAAAACTGTTAAAATGAGTAAAGAGAAAGTTTTACAAACCATGAAGAAGGCTGGAAAACCTTTAAAAGCAGGAGAAATTGCCGAACTGGCTGGTATAGATAAGAAAGAGGTTGATAAAGCGATGAAAGAGCTTAAAAAGGATGGGGCAATTGTTTCACCAAAGGTTTGTTTCTGGGAACCTAAATAAATCTTTATCAGTTAATTTTATCGGAAACCTTATTAAAAATTTTATTTAAAAACGGGATATTAATTCTCGTTATAATACTTCGTTTGCCAAAATGTAAGAGGATGTTCCGGAAATAAATAAACAACCCAAGGCTGTGTGCAGCAAAAAGTACCGGATCGAGGCGGTAAAGAGAGTAAACAAAAATCATTAGCGATCCGAGCGTGCTGATCAGCCAGAATCCGAGTGGAAGAACAGATTCTTTTTTATTTTCAGAATAAAGCCATTGGTAAACAAAACGGAATGTAAAAATGATTTGCCCGGCTGATCCCCAAACCATTAGCATGAAAGGTACGTCTTTATTTCCAAGTATGTCTGAAAAATTGTGTGAATTACCAAAAACAAGCCAGGCCAGATAAATAAACGGGATAATAAAAACAAGGATCCTGATTGGCAGATATATTTTATTCCAGGCTTTTTTAAGTTGCATGTTCCTGATATAAATGAAGTAAACAATGTATTGCCCCAAAACAATGGCAAAATCAAAGCGAAGGATTCCGTATGTGAGCATACAGATTGATCCAAGCAGGCTGAGTTGCCAGTAAATAACAGGAGATATTACCTCGCCTTCCTTTTCCGATTTGAACCATTGTGCGATGGTTCTTATAAAAAAAAGAATCTGGGCTAAAAACCCCAAACTGTATATCAGGTATTTTTCCATTTGAAATTCAAAAATTCGATGGGCAAAGATAATAATTAGGAGGTAAACAGAATGTGTACTATTTTATAATTCTTCATCATTTTGTTCCAGAAGCCGGAGGGTTTCGCGGGCAGCATTTTGTTGAGCTTCCTTCTTGGTTGACCCGAATCCTTTGCCGATCTCTTCCCCATCGACAAATACACTGGCGATAAATGAAGGTTTTTTATTTGATTCAACAGGTTCTTCAAAGGTATCAAACCTCACATCCCTTTTATTTTTCTGGCTCCATTCAATAAGCTGACTTTTAAAATTTTTATCGATATGTTCAATTTCATTTAAATTAACATATTGCGATAAAATCCGTTTTGTAATAAAGAATTTGGCAGAT
>JAFGGF010000082.1 GCA_016930735.1 Prolixibacteraceae bacterium | reverse complement strand
TTTCCGGGCCTGTCAGGTTTTTCCTTATCAGGAATATAATCCTATAAATGGTGGTATTAAGAAATATCGTAATATATAACCCGAAATACCCCGATTTCATGACTCTGCATTACAAGGTAGTTTTGAAATTACAAACAAGATGCAAAAAGAGTGATGATAATTACAAATCGAAATTCAAAGATTCTATTTTTAACAGGATTTGTTTTTCTTTTATTAATGGCAGGATTAAAGGTTAATTCACAGCCTGTTAATCAGGAAAAAGCCCTGACTGTTGCCCGGAATTTTTATTACTCCAGTTTAATTCAGGAAAATAATTTAAAATCAGCAAGTTCAGTAACTTTTGAAGTTAGCCAAACAATTCCTGTTAAATCAGAAGATGGATTAAAATCAGCCAGAAATATACCGGCCATCCATATAGTTAATATGAATAATAATGGTGGTTTTATCCTGGTTTCCGGCGATGAAAGGATGCAGCCAATTCTTGGATATTCAACAAACGGTAGTTTCCATTCCGAAGAATTACCGGAACACATCCGGTCATTCTTTTCCAACCTGCAGGAAGAAATTTCAAGTGTTATAGCCAATGATCAGAATAACAATCTGGAATCCAATAATAAATGGGACGAACTGGAAAACGGTTATACAAAAAGTGGTTCGTTTTACGAAAAATTCAATTTGGTTTCAACAACCTGGGGCCAGGGAAAATACTATAATGATATGTGCCCTGAAGATTCAAAAATTGCATCATCAGCATATAACGGGCATGTTCCGGCAGGATGTGTTGCTACTGTAATGTCGCAGATTTTAAATTTCTGGTCGTGGCCGCGATCCGGGTCTGGTAATGTTTGCTATACACCAACTGCCAATTCAGAATATGGTGAACAATGTGCAGATTTTGAATCGGCAGTTTACAATTATTCATCTCTTCCGTCAATGGCAAATGAGCAAAACAATGAAATTGCACAACTTGTTTATCACACAGCAGTTGCAGTAAAAATGAATTTTTCACCAACAGGTTCATCAGCATTCAGTTCAACAACTGCTAAAGCCTTTATTAATAATTTCAAATTCTCGGAAAAAGCCGAATTCGTTTATAAATCGGATTATACCGATACAGAATGGGTCGAATTATTAAAAACTCAGCTTAATAATGGCATACCTTTATTTTACAGAGGTGATAAAAATGGTTCTTCGGCGCATGCATTTATTTGCGATGGTTACGACCCTGAAAACCGATTCCATTTCAATTGGGGATGGGAAGGCAGATGTGACGGATTTTTTGCAGTTACTGCTTTGGAGCCATCAAATAATTACAATTACACTTCAAACCAGGGAGCAATAATAAACCTGTTCCCGTTAAATAACGATTTTTGTGTTGAAGACCTGAAATCCAAAACTTCAGATTTTAATAAAAACGAAGAATTAAATTTCAGTTATACACAAAAGTATAACGGATCTGATTTTTACGGATTTCCTGTTTCATTTGAATACTGGCTTTCAACCGATAACACAATCGACGGAAATGATATTTTACTGGGGTATGACGAAACAAATATGTCTTCAGAATTTAGCAACAATCCTGTAGTTAAAAATCTATCAATCCCTGAAGATATAGAAGAAGGTGAATATTTCCTGATTATAAAAGCAGTTAGCGAGGAAACAGAAGACATCAATGATCAAAACAATACACAGGCACTTTTAATAACTATTAAAAACGCTTCCCAGGAAGCAGGCTCCTCAAATTTATTCACATGCAGCGACGAACTTGAACCAAACAACGGTGATTATGAAGCTGTATGGATCGGTGATGAAAGCAATTTTTTTAACGAAAACCTTTGTTTGCCGGAAGGTGATGAAGACTGGTTTGAATTTGTTTTAAACTCGGAAACCTATTTTGCACGGATTGCTATGGCTGATGAATCATCTACAGGTTATTACGGTGTAAAATTCAATTTTACAGGTGATGGAGTAGAAATCCTGACATTTGAAACCGAAGGTATTAGTGATACAAAGATCTGGTTATACGACAGTGGGCTGAACCAGATAGCCGAAGACGATAACGGAGGTGTAGATCCTTTTGCCAGGGTTTTTTATCGTCAGGGATCTTCCACAACAAGTGCATCGATATTTGAAACCGGAAATATCAATATTTACCCAAATCCTGTTAAACAAAAAGTATTTATTAATTCCGACATACATTTTACTGAAGATATTACAGTTGCACTACTTGATATAAGGGGAAATTTACTTGAAACAAAAACTTTTGAAAACTCATTTTACAACGATAAATATTCATTGGATTTAACACCTTATTCCGATGGTCAGTATATAATCAGAATTTATTCTGCAAATGGGGAATTTACTGCCCGGAAAATATTAAAAAACAGTTAAAACAATGGGTCTATAAAATTGGAAAGATAAAAAGATTAATCATGAACGATTGGAAAAACAAAACTATTCTGGTAGCTGAAGACGATTTGATTAATTTTAAGCTAATGAACTTTATGCTTAAAAAAACGGGGGCAAATATCGTTTGGGCTAAAAACGGGGAGGAAGCAGTAAATGCATCAAAAAGCAATAACATTGATGCAATTTTAATGGATGTGCAAATGCCAGTCATGAACGGGAAAGAAGCTGCTTCAAGGATCAGGGAAAATAATAAGGAAGTACCAATTATTATTTTAAGTGCATATTCACCTCATGAGTTAAAATCCTGGTCGGAAAAAGGTTTGTCAAATGGCATCCTGAATAAACCGGTACAGGCAGACCAACTGGTGGGAACCATTGAAAAACATTTTGGTCCACTTGCCATGGAACATTGATTATATATGCCCCCTTTCTGTTTAAAATTAATTGTTGCCGACAATTATTCAGAAGAATAATTGTCTTTTCTTCGTTACATTTAACCTTCATTTCATTTTTATTTACTTTCATTTCAATTAAATTGCACTAAAAATCAAGTTCATATAATTATGGAAAGAAGGATTTTGGGGAAAACCGGGCTGGAACTTTCAATTATAGGATTTGGAGGCTTTCATTTAATTGAAACGCCTTTGAAGGAATGTAAAAACATGCTTAATTATTACCTCGACAATGGGGGCAATTATATCGAAACAGCGGCAGATTACGGTGATGGAATTTCTGAAAAAAAGATAGGAATGGCGGTTTCCCACCGAAGACAGGAATTTATACTGGCATCAAAATGCGCCAGGCGTACAAAAACAGAAACACAAAAGTCAATCGAAAGAAGTTTAAATAACCTGAAAACAGAATATCTCGACATCCTGTTTATGCATGGGGTCCAAAGCAAAGATGAAGCTAACAGAATCCATGGGACTGATGGTGCAATGGAAGCTGCAGTAAATGCACAAAAAGAAGGTAAGGTCAGGTATGTTGCAATTTCAGGGCATGGTGAACCTGAGGCTTTAACATATGCCATTAATCAAGCAAGTTACGATGTGCTTATGACAGGTTTTAACTATTTCGACAGGTTTAATTTTCCCGCTACAGAAAATGAACTTCTACCTGAATGTACTTCAAAAGGAATCGGAATTCTGGGAATGAAAGCCCTGGCTGATGGTTATTTATACCAATCGTGGAGAGCCGGAATTAGATATGCATTGAGCCTTCCAATCACTTCTCTTGTATTGGGAATAAATACAATGGAATATCTGAAAAATGACCTTTCTCTCGCTAATCATTTTTTTCCGATGTCTAACGAAGAAAAGGAAAAATTATATTCTGAAGCACCTGAACTGGGAAATTACGTATGCAGGCAATGTAAAAAATGCGATGGGATTCTAAAAATT
>JAFGGF010000430.1 GCA_016930735.1 Prolixibacteraceae bacterium | reverse complement strand
TATTTGGATAAAAAACCTTCTTTGAATTTGGAAGATGTCGTTGAAAACAACCAAATTTGCAAAACGGCTTAGGTCGAACTCACGTTATTTTAAGGATTTTTACCTGAAATTAAGCTTCCGGAATCGGGATGCAAAAATATTATTTACGACTGATGGCAGCGAACCAACACTTAAAAATGCTGAAATCTATAGCGTACCTTTGTATATTGAAAAAACCACAATATTAAAAGCAACTGCATATTTTAATGATTCAGTTGTTTCTGAAAAAGAAGTACATACGTTTCTTTTCCCTCAGGATATAATCAATCAAAAAAAGAATGTTCCGGGGTATCCACAGGAAGAATTCCCGGTTAACAGCATCGGAGGTGATTTTGCTTTAATTGACTTTGAGATGGACCCGGATATTATCAACAATCCTGAATATGCCGATTCTGTTATTCCTGCACTTCTCTCTATCCCTACTGTGGTAATTGGAATTGCTCCTTTCGAATTTCAAAAATTATATAATAATGACTCAATCTATAAAACATCACTTGAAATAATTTACCCTGATAAAACATTTGGTTCTGAACAAATATCTTGTGGCATAAAGTCTCATAGTTATCGTAGCTTAAAACGTTCGATGAGGGTGCTGTTTAAGGAGGATTATGGCCCAAAAAAATTCAAAAGCAACATTTTAAAAACTTCTCCTTTAAATCCAGATAATGCTGCAACCGAATTCGACCACCTTGTGTTCAGAGCAGGGAATAACCATTGCTGGGCCCGTTTTAACGTGGAAAATGAAACAACATATACCCGCGACCAATGGTGCCGCGACACACAACTATTAATGACAGGGGACGGAGTTCATGGAACTTTTGTTCACCTTTATATCAATGGTTTATACTGGGGGCTTTATAATCTATCTGAACGGCCTGATGAAAATTTTCTGGAAGATTATTATGGAGGAACCAAGAATAACTGGATTTCTTTATCACATTCAAAATGGACTTCGAATAAAAGACCCTATAATTACCTGGCAAATAAATTATTAATTCAAAACAATACTGAAGTTGGTTCAATTCAGGAAATCAAGGATTACATTGATCTGGGAAACTATTCCGATTACCTGAATTTAAGCTGGTACACCGGCGTATTCGACTGGCCAGGGAATAACTGGTGGGCAGGTATCCATTCAAATCCGGACGGTAAACTTAAATTTTTCACCTGGGATTACGAGTTGACATTTGATAATATGAGTAGTGAAAGAACAGTACCTTCTGTATTCAGGGAAGATTATAACGGAACTTCTGTTATTGTCAGAATATGGAATAAGTTAAAACAGGATAATGAGTTTTTATTATTTTTTGCAGACAGAGTTTATGAGAATTGTTACCATGGCTGGTTGTCTCCTGAGAAGGCAACTAAAACATGGGATATTCTGAATAATTATATCAGGTTGCCAATTATTGCAGAATCGGCCAGGTGGGGAGATGCTGTATATCCAACCACAAAAACCAAAAATGATAACTGGATTCCTGAAGTAAACAGGATAAATAATGTTTTAAAAACACGTAATGAGGAATTTATAGCCATTTTAAAAAGTTATGGATTTTACCCTGCGATAGACCCTCCCCAAATTTCCTGTTCAAAAAATAATAATCATGTAATAACTGTACAAATTATAAATCCAAATTCAGAAGGGAATATTTTCTATACAATAAATGACAAAGATCCACGTAATCAGGGTGGTAGTTTATACAGCAACGCTAAAAAAGCCGGTTCCGATACGATTGAATTTGAAACGAATAAAGGGATCCTGATTAAATCACGAATTCTCGAAGGAAATACATGGAGTGCTTTGAATGAATTTCCTGTTATTCCGGTAAATAATACAAAGAACTTATTAATTACAGAAATCATGTTTTCTCCTGACAGCCTGAATGGGATTAAAGGAAAATTTTTCGAATTTATTGAGTTAAAAAACACAGGAGATGATTTAATCGATATTTCGGGAATAAAAATAACCGGTGGGATAGATTTCGCATTCCCTGACCCAACCTATTTATACCCGGATCAGTTTTATATTCTTGCAAAGGATGAAACATGGTTTCATCAACGTTATGGATTTTACCCGGATGGTGTTTACAGAGGGAAATTAAATAATAAAAAAGAAAGTTTCTCATTCTCTTCTTCTGAAGGCAAAAAGTTAATGGAAGTCAACTATAATATTCAGAATTTAAAAACTGATTTACAGAGCATTTGCGGATTTTCAATCATCCCAAAAACCAATAGGGGAAAAGATCTTTCAAAACCCGGCAAATGGGAAATAAGCCCGCATAAAAACGGATCTCCGGGGCTATCTGAAAACTAAACCAGCGAATCCTATTTTACCGGGACTTTATAAACGATGGAATTAATATTCATCCCGGCTCCTACAGAAATAAACAATATATAATCGCCCTTATTAATTTCGTGCCCGTCCATTTTCCCTTTCATAATGAGGTCGTAAATAGTCGGGACAGTAGCTGTTGAAGAATTCCCGAGTTTAAAAATACTCATGGGCATTATATCTTCCGGAATTTTACGTTTTTTATATAATTTAAACAGGCCACTCAGCATAGCGTCATCCATTTTTGCATTAGCCTGGTGGATCAAAACTTTTTTAATATCAGTTAGCTCAATTCCGGCTTTCTCAATGCTGTCTTTCACAATTTCAGGAACATGGTTGATTGCATACAGGTAAAGCTTGTGCCCAAGCATTTTTATATACATTTTATTCCTGTCGATTTCAGGGTTTGAGGATGGGCCTAAAGTCAACATACCTGCAAAACGGATTGAATCGCTCCGGCTTGAATGTGAAACAATACCGACAGGCTTCCTGCTTTTTTTTGCCTCGACAATTACTGCACCGGCTCCATCAGCATAAATCATTGAATCGCGGTCATATGGGTCGGAAATACGGGAAAGAACATCAGCACCTACAACAACCCCTCTTTTATGAAAACCACTTTTAATAAAACTGTCGGCAACTATCATACCCTGGGTCCACCCCGGACAACCGGAAATTATATCCATACAAATACAACCCGGATTTCTAATTTTTAATTTTTCCTTCACCTTATTTGCCAAACCCGGCAATACATCGGTACAATTACTACCTTCCGGAATGTCCCCAAAATTATGTCCGATAACAATAAAATCAAGGTCTTCCTTGTCGATCCCAGCAGTATTACATGCATCTGAAATGGCATGTGCAGCAATATCGGAAGTAACCTGGTCGGGTTTTACCCAACGACGTTCAACAATACCTGTTATTTCCCTGAACTTCTCAATTATTTCTTCATTTGATTTATCAAATACCTTTCCTGTTGAAGGATCAAAAAACTGATATGATAAAAAATGGTCGTTGCTGATTTTTACATCAGGGATATAACTTCCCGATCCAATAATTTTAGTATATATTCTTTTACCCATAAACCCTCTATTTCAACTCTTTATCTCGTTTTTATACTTTTTCAATTTTAAATTTTCTCCATCAAATACTCCATAAGAAAATAAACTGATCCATTCTCCGAGAAGTATAAATTTCGATTTTCCTTTTAACGGCATTTCAATCAGAAGGTGCCTGTGCCCGAAAATAAAATAATCGAAAAACTCATTTTCAAGCATTTTTTCCGAAAAAAGATATAATCCTTCATTTTGTTCTTTAAATGCTTCTCCCACAATGCCTTTTGTTAACCTGCTGTTTTTTGACCAAATATGGGCAAGCGTAAGCGCAAAATTGGGATGTAACCTTGAAAACAACCATTGTAACGGTTTGCTCGTAAATAGCAACTTTAAAAGTTTATACCCTTTGTCTGTTTCATCCAATCCGTCGCCATGTGCCAGAAAAAACTTTTTCCCCATTAATTCGGTCTTAAATTCATTCCTGTGGAGGATTAATCCTATTTCATCCGGCAAATAATCAAACACCCAAACATCATGGTTCCCCGTAAAAAAATGAACTTCCACACCCAGGTCAGATAATTCGGCAAGCTTGCCTAAAGTCCTTGTGAATCCCCTGGGTGCAACTTTTTTATATTCATACCAGAAGTCAAAAATATCACCCATCAGGAACAACTTCTGCGCATCATATTTTATTTCATCAAGCCAGGCAACAAATAATTTTTCCCGTTCTTTATTATCATTTAATGCTGGTGCTCCCAGATGAATATCTGATATGAAATATATTTTTTTTTCGGGCTTCAAAATTAAAGTTTTAAATTATTTGACCGAATTAATCACTCTGATATTATTGGTATTTAACAATTATTAATACTAAAAAGTAAAATAGCCATTTATTTCAGGAATCCTGATATCGTTTTATACAAATCCTGCCCTTTCAGGTTTTTAGTAATAATAATACCATCTTTATCCAAAAAATAATTATACGGGATTTCCTGAATATTATAAAGCGCAACTGCCTTGTTGCTTCCTTTCATATCACCTACATTTGTCCATTTCAATCCGTCTTCTTTAATAGCTTCCAGCCATGCTTCCCTGTCATCATCAATACTGACCTGGTAAATTTCAAATCCTTTGTTCCTGAATTCTGAATACAACTCAACCAGAGTAGAATTTATTATTCTGGAGCCCCTGTCTTTTGCCGACCAGAATTGTAAAAGGACATACTTCCCTTTTAACGATGATAAAGCCTTTTCATTGCCATTGGCATCCGGCAAAACTATATCAGGGGTATCAGTTCCCTGATCTTCAACAAATTGTTTTAACTTGGCAGCTTTTTCACTTTTTACCAGTTCAAGTGTATTGGCATAAAGTGATTTTACATGTTCCGATTGAGGATATATTGAATTCAGTGCTGAAGCAACTGTTTTTAAAGGTTGCAGATCGGTAATTACATAATTGTCATTATCAAATTTCTGGTATAATGCCAGGACACTGGCCATCGAAAACGGATTTTTCTGAACAAATTCAGTAGAATAATCAATCTGTTCTTCAACTATTTCCTGATATGATTGATCCAGTTGTTCTTTCAATTCAGTATAATTCACCCTGTTCCTGTAAATCATATTCAATGCTGAAATCGAATCAAGCTTGTTTTTGGTAGTATATAAATGGTCATTCAGATCCTTTACCAATAACGACCCGGGAGATCCCTCAACATGGTATTTCATCCCGAAATTGACTTCATCGGCAGTAACATTGACCACTTCGGCAGAATCAATAAGTAAGGTAATTATTTTCTGACGGTCGAAATACAACAGGTAAAAAGCTGGAATTCCGGTTTCCCCTGCCAGTTTGAATTCACCGTTTTTGTCAATTTTTGCTGAATCGATCAATGTTGAACCTGAAATATGCAACTCGTCAAGGTAGATGGTTTTTTCTTCAGCATGGGTAATTTTCCCACTTACAATAAATTCTTTCGAACGGTTACAACTAACCAAAGCCAAAAGCCCTGCGATAATAAAAAAAAGTATGTTTGCTTTTTTCATTCTGACAATCATTTAAATAGCTTGTAAAAATAATAAAATCCCTATGATCAGGAATTATTGGCCACAAAGATATTATTTATATTTTTGGCATTTATTTATCACTAGTGAAAGTTCATAATAACATAGATAATTTTAAGGCAACCAATCCTGTTGTAACAATAGGCACTTTTGACGGATTACACCTTGGACACAGGAAGGTGCTTGACAGGTTAAAGGAAATTGCAAAAAATCATAATGGTGAGACAGTACTTTTTACTTTTTCACCCCATCCAAGGTTTGTAGTTAGCCCAAATGAAAAAAACCTCAGGCTTATAACTACCCTGGAAGAAAAAAAAGAATTACTTTCTTTAATAGGTATTGACCACCTGGTTGTTTATCCTTTTACAAAAGAATTTTCTAAAATGCCTTATTCCGATTTTGTAAAAAATATTCTGGTTGATAAATTAAATACCCGCTTCCTTGTGGTAGGGTACGACCATCGTTTTGGTAAAAACAGGGAAGGTGGATTTGAATTTTTAAGTACTTGTGCTGAAAAATACAATTTTAAAATCAAAAAGCTTGACGCCTTTATCCTGAATGATATTAAAATAAGTTCATCAAGAATAAGAGAAGCCCTTGATGCAGGAAATATTGAAAAAGCCAATGCCTACCTGGGTTATAATTTTACGTTGCATGGCAAAGTAGTTGAAGGGAAAAAACTGGGCCGGAAAATCGGATTTCCAACAGCAAATATTGAATCATCGGATGTAAATAAAATTATTCCCGGATATGGTGTTTATGCTGTAAGAATCAGGATTAATGGTGAAACATTCAATGGAATGCTGAACATTGGCACACGCCCCACTTTTAACCAAAATGCAGATAATCGCAGTATTGAAGTAAACATTTTCGATTTCGAACAAAATATTTACGGTAAATCTTTAATCCTTGAATTTGTAAAACGGATCAGGGAAGAAAGGCACTTTAAAAGTCCTGAGGAATTAATTGAACAACTACATAAAGATAAAATAGTGGCAGCCGGCTTTCTGCGGGATTAATTTTTTTTCAGTATACATCTCACAGGAAGATGATCGGAATAATGGACGTCTCCTTCTTCAAAATTAACTGATTTATATTTATCACTGTGGAGGATAAAATCTATCCGGTAGGAAGGCAACTTTCCAATATAAGTTTGCCCGAACCCTTTACCTGATTCAACAAAAGCATCAAAAAGATTACCCTTTACTTTTCTGTAAGTATATGAAAAAGGAGTATCGTTAAAATCGCCGCAAACCAATACCGGATATGGGGACCAATCAATATTTTCCCTGATAATCCGGGCCTGTTGAGCCCTCATTTTTGATGCTCTTTTAAATTTTCCCCCCATTTCCCTGACTTCATTAATATCTTCTGATGTTTCAATGCTCCTTGATTCAATTACTGAATAATCATTCGGATTTATCTGAAATGACTGCAAATGAAGGTTAAAAATGCGTAAGGTATCCGAATCGATTACAACATCAGTAAAAATTGCCATATTACCTGAATATTCGAAACGGATCTCACCCATATTTATAATAGGGTACTTAGTCATTGTAACCATTCCCATTGAATATCCGTTCCTTGCAAATTGATAATGATTTATAAATTCAAATTTATTAACTAATTCAGGTATATTAAAAATACTGTTTGGCCATAGCCTGGATTCCTGAAAACAAATTATATCCGGTTTTTTTTGTTCCATATATGCGATAACACTGTCAGCAGTTTCTTTAGCCTGTTTGTTTCCAAATTCTTCAAAATGCCTGACATTATATGAAAGCACTTTAATTCCGGGTATCTCTGTTTTGATATGGTGGTGAAACTGAACATATTTTTTAAAGTAGCCAAAACCCAGAATTAAAAACAACAAAGAAATAAGGAGATATTTTGGTTTAATAAAAGCCCAGAAAATCACAAAACAAAGATTCAGCCAGAACAATACCGGGTATAACAGTCCAAATATGGAAGATATCCAGAAACTATCGGGTGGTATAAAAACAGATATATAATTTAATATCAGTAATAATACCAAAATGAGGTTAAGCAGGATAAGCAGTCTTAAAAATATTCTTCTCAAACTACTACGTTTTATTAACAGTTAACGCCAATATAGCGAATATATTTGAATCGAAACAAAAACCATTTGAGTAAAAATCCTCAAAATTTAATTGAAAAAGTATAACCAGGCCAAATATTTCAATAACACACTTTTAACTGTTAAAAATTGAAATTCTTTTTTGTATGTTGAATAAAAATGTTTTAAAGAGATGGATGCGGGAAATACAAATGGCGGGAAAAACCTTAAAACATGTAATACTGACATTAATAGCTTACTGAAAAATGCAGTAATTGGGATATCAATTACTGATGAAACCGGGAAATTAACCGAATGGAATAAGACACTTGAAAATATAACCGGAATTTATTCGGGAAATGTAAGCGGTAAATACATTTGGGGTGATTTGTATAATATATTTTACATGAGGAGAAAAATTGAAAAAATCAATTGAAAAGATACTATAACAGGCAAAGGAAAATTTGCAAATGAGACATTAATCAGGAAATAACGGAACCATTTTCCCTGTTGAAGTAAATGGAAAATCATTACCTTATAAAGGTAAAAAAACACCAAGTAACTATTATCAGGGATATAACCGAAGGAAAAAAGCTGAACAAGAACTGACAAAATACAGGGAACATCTTGAGGAAATGGTAAAAGAAAGAACAAAGGAACCGGAATAAAAAACTAAATAATTGAAAATTTCATTGTCTATATTGTTTTTTTTAAAATTGAATTTATATTTAACGATCATACAAACAATGAAATACAAAAACATTTAAAAATATGTCGGAGGGAGAAAAAATCTTCAACGCAATATTTCAAACCAGCCCTGATTCAATATGCATAACCAGTTTCAAAGATGAAATTTATGTAGATATAAATCAAGGATTCACCAATTTCTTAGGCTATAAAAAAGAAGATGTTATTGGAAAATCACTTAAAAAAATAAATATCTGGGAGGAAGCTGATCATAAAAAGAAGCTGATTAGCGCATTAGATAAATCAGGATATGTTGAAGAATTCGAAATAAAATTCTGGGCTAAAAACGGGGAAATCAAATACGGATTAACATCTGCTTCATATATAGAAATAAAAGGGATACAACATTTGCTTTTAATAACAAAGGATATCAGTGACCGGAAACAAATCGAAAATGAAATTAATTTGAAGAACAGAAACCTGGTAATACTTCAGGAAATAAGTAAGGAACTAAATACTTCACTTGATACAATTACCGTTAGCCAGATGATTACCGATAATTCAGTCAGGCTACTGGAACTTGACACAGGGGCAATTTATTCAATAAAAGGAATGAATCTTAAACTTGAAGCAACCACTCCACCATTACCTCCTGAATTCCCTGACAAACTTCGGTTGGCAAAATTATCTGAACATCCTTTTATTCAAAAAACAATTGAAAAACAAAAACCTTTAATACTTAAAGATACATCCGTTGCGGAACTTTCACCTGAAGAAAAAAATGTTATTATTTTACGTAAACTGAAATCCTTGCTTTACGTGCCTCTGGTTGATGTAAATAAAACATTGGGTGTAATGATTCTTGGTACTCAGAACAATGTTCGTGATTTTTCAGAATCTGAAATCGACCTGTGTGAAACCTTTTCAACACAGGTTACTTTAAACTTTAAAAATGCACTGCTTTACGAAAATCTGAAAAAAGAATTAAAAAAACGTAAACTAATTGAAAAAGAATTAGAAAAACATCAAAACAACCTGGAAGAGCTTGTTAAAAAAAGAACTTCACAACTGGAAGAAAAAAATAAGGAACTGGAGAAATTTAATACACTTTTTATTGGCAGGGAATTCAGGATAAAAGAATTAAAGGACAAAATAGAAGATCTGAAATCTGAATTGGAAAAATATAAAATCTCTAAAGGATAATTTTCTTCGCATTATTTAAGTTTTCCCCTTTAAAAAATTCCTCTTTAAGATAAACGAAATGCCCGGGATCCAGATTTAACGTTTCTGATGCCAGAATATCGGCAGCAAAACAATTGGCAGAAATTACCTGAAATCCTTTGCCATCAACCACGTTTAAGGAAGGATTAAGATAATTGGCTAAAACTGCCAGGTCATCTTCATTATCAGGATTCTCAAAAAAACTTCGGCCCCAGACAAAGCCGGTAAGATTTTTTATCCCCCCTCTGAACTGCCCCTGATTTTCAATCCTGGCTGATGCAACATTTATAATTACATCAGCTTCCAGAACAGAATTATGAATTTTCAGGGATCTTAAAATACCTTCCTTTTCAGGTTTTACTTCTGAATAAAATCTTTCATCGTTAGCCGGTAAAACACGTGCCAACGCATCTTTGGCAATCCTTTCTATCCCGGAATTTTTATAACATTTTGTCCAACTGTCAATTGTATGGTCAAAAACAGAAACAATCTTTGCACCGGTATCAAGGCATTGTTGGATTATTTCCTGAATCAATTCCGGGTTGGAATTAAAACCACTTTCAGGAGGATTATCAAAAGCCATAGTTGGTTTAATAACAACCCTGTCTCCTTTTTTCACAAATCTTGATATTCCTCCGAGTTCTTCAATTCCTTTCTCAAACCTCCCGGTAGGAGAGCCATTTATTATAATTACATTTTCGACCGGGGAATTTGGAAAAGCATTCAAATTAATGATCCCTCCGCCAAAAAGGCCAATGGGCAGCAAAGACTTTATAAAATTTCTGCGCTTCATAATTTCCTGGCTTTAACCATCCTGAATTTACCATTAATATCCTTACGGATTTCAACTTGTTCATAATCCTTCTCAAGCAAGTCCGCAACTTCCTTACCCAAAACTTCATTTATTTCGAAAAAAAGAGTTCCTCCATTTTTAAGATTTAAAGATGCAAAAGATGTAACAGCCCTGTGAAATTTCAGAAAATCTGAATCAGGCACAAACAAGGCAGTCTCAGGTTCATAATTCAACACATTTTCATCCATCCTTGATTTTTCTCTTTCTCTTACATAGGGTGGATTACTTATAATTACATCGAAGAATTTCTCCCTGATTTTTCCCGGATTTAAAATATCATCAACCAAAAAATTCAATTCAACCTCATTCAATTTTGCATTTTCTTTTGCAACTTCAATTGCTTTTTCTGAAATATCAATTCCGGAAATTAAAAAATCATTCCTCATTTTTTTTAACGAGACGGCAATACAACCACTTCCGGTTCCAACATCCAGGATTGAAATATTCATGTTTAAACCAGATTTTAATACCCAGTCAACCAGTCCCTCTGTTTCGGGGCGGGGTATTAATACTGAAGGGCCTACCTTAAATTTTAACCCGTAAAACTCTGTTTCACCCAAAATATACTGGATCGGTTCATATTTTTTTAAACGGGATACAATCTTCTCAATCTCAATAATTTCACTTTCCTCCAATGAATCAAATTTTTTCAGAGCCAGATCAGTATAATTCATCCCGGCAACCTTTTCCATAATCAGACGGATAAATCCCTGAACTTCTGTTTCAGGGTAAATTCCTTTTAATTCTTTTTTAATAAACCCAATTGTTGGTTGCATTGTGTTATTTTTGGCAAAGTTAATCTTTCTGAATTATGGATGCAGATAAAAAATACATGATCCGTTGTATCGAACTGGCAAAAAAAGGGGCTGGTTACGTTTCACCAAATCCGATGGTTGGTTGTATTATCGTTCATAAAGGAAAGATTATCGGAAAAGGGTACCACAAAAAATATGGAGATGCCCATGCCGAAGTCAACGCCATCAATTCAGTAAAAAATAAAGATCTCCTGAAAGACAGTACACTTTATGTAACACTGGAGCCCTGTGCCCATTTTGGAAAAACTCCTCCCTGTTCTGACCTGATCGTCACAGGAAAAGTTCCCGATGTAGTAATCGGTACCAAAGACTCTTTTGCCGAAGTTGCCGGTAAGGGCATCGAAAAAATGAAAAAGGCCGGTATTTGTGTCAGGGTAGGAATTCTTGAAAATGAATGCCGCGAACTGAATAAACGGTTTTTTACCTACCATGAAAAAAAACGCCCCTATATAATTTTAAAATGGGCACAAACAAAAGATGGTTTTATTGATGTTGAAAGAGATGAAGCTCGGTTTGGCAAACCCACCTGGATTACCGGTGAATCAGCACTTGAAAGAGTACATAAAATGCGGGGTATTGAAGATGCAATCCTTGTTGGAGCCAATACAGCTTTCAAAGACAATCCTTCTTTAAAAGTGTACAGATGTAAAGGAAGGAATCCCATACGTATCATTATTGATAATAAACTGCGCTTGCCCGAAAATCTGAAACTATTTGATAACTCTGCCCGGACAATAGTTTTTAATTCAGTTAAGTCGGAAATTATAAAATCGACAGAATATATCCGGATTGACTTTTCAAAAGAGGTTATCCCCCAAATACTCGAGGAACTTTATAAACTAGAGATACAATCGGTAATTATAGAAGGAGGAAAACAAACACTTCAATCTTACATCGATTCAAATTATTGGGATGAAGCGCAAATATTTACGGGAAATAAATTATTTAAAAAGGGTATTTCAGCACCAGTTATAAAAGGCAGGTTTATAAAAGAAGAAACGCTGGATTCCGATATCTTAAAAATACTTCAGAATCAACCTAACTGAACAGGGCAACCTGTGGTTTGGCCCCTGAAATAATTGTTTTTTTCAAAACCCTTTCAACATACTGAAAATAATAAAAAAGGCGATGATTCAATTCAAAGCCATAATCAACCGTATAATCATACCCGACAATTGGTTCAAAAAACGGATCCTGCGAATTTTTTATATTCCAGGCAGTTACATATCGTTTATTCCACGATTCGTAGTATTCTTTTGAGCGGTACATTGCCGGACTGTCATTCATTGAATACCAGGCCTCAAACTTACCGTCAAATGTAATCAATTCATATTCAGTAGTGTCTGCTACATTTTCTCCTTCATTGG
>JAFGGF010000429.1 GCA_016930735.1 Prolixibacteraceae bacterium | reverse complement strand
ATGCAAACCGGGCATCACCCTGAACGCGAAATAGATAAAGTTACAACACCACGCGGCGTAACAATTACCGGGCTGAATGAAATGGAACACATGGGATTCAGTTCATCACTGATTCGGGGCTTAATGGCTTCCTATAATAAAATGAATAAGTTGCAATAACTTTTATGGAATTCAGATACAAAAGGATAACGGTTAAAATTGGCAGCAATGTCCTCACTAAAAAGGACGGAACCTTGGATGTTTCAAGGATTGCCCATCTTGTTGACCAGATCGCCTTCCTTCGGAAAAATAGAGTCGAAGTGATCGTTGTTTCTTCTGGTGCCGTTGCTGCCGGGAAAACCGTGTTGAATTCCCTAAAAAAAGCCGACCCTGTTTCTTCCAGGCAACTCTGGTCGGCATTGGGTCAGGTTAAATTAATAAATAGGTACACCGATTTTTTTAATGAACACGGGATTGCCTGTGCACAGGTTTTAACAACCAAAGAGAATTTTTCGAGCAGGGCGCATTACCTGAATATGAAAAATTGTTTGCACACATTGCTTGAGAATAGTGTGGTTCCTATAATTAATGAAAATGATACCATTTCGATTACTGAATTGATGTTTACTGATAATGATGAGCTTTCAGGACTTATTGCTTCGATGGAAAATTCTGAGGCACTGATCATTTTAACCAATGTGGATGGAATTTATAATGGAAAACCAGGTACCGAAGGTGTTTATTTAATCCCTGAAATATCAAACAATGGATTTGATCCTGAAATAGGATTTTCAAACGAAACATCGGGATTTGGCAGGGGAGGAATGATTACCAAATTCAGGATTGCCAGAAAAGTGGCCAAAGGCGGGATTGCTGTTCATATTGCAAACGGGGCAACTGAAAATATTCTGGTTGATGTTCTTGACAGGTCGAAAAAAGTAAAACAAACATATTTTGTCCCGGAAGAGAAATCAACATCAGGAGTAAAAAGATGGATAGCCTATTCCGACAGTTTTGCAAAAAGTAAACTGATCATTAACGAAGGTGCATGTAAAGCATTGATATCTAACAAAGCAGTAAGTTTGCTTCCGATTGGTGTTGTCAATGTGGAAGGAACTTTTAAAAAAGGAGACCTGGTGAAAATTTATTCTGAAAAAAATGAATTCATTGGAGTTGGGAAAGCCAGGTATAATTCAGATAAAATTGAAACTGAAAAACAGGAGGAAAAGCAGAAACCGATAATACATTATGACTATTTATATTTGGAAGATATTAAAATTAACTCAGGATTTAAGTAGACTTCCTTTTTTATTCCCTTTTTTTTGATGCCTTAGATTAAATGGATTCTGAGTTTTCCCTCTCCCTCCCCGGGGAGAGGGATTTTAAAAAGAAAGTTATGGACATAAATAATAAGTTGGAAAAAGTATTACAGGCAAGCAGGAAACTGAACCTGATTTCAGATGAAAAAATTCGGAAGATACTGTTTGACCTGGCAGATGAAACGATTAATCAGACAGATTTAATCTTATCGGAAAATCAAAAGGATCTCGATCGGATGAATCCTGAAGATCCCAAATTTGACAGGTTAAAACTGAACTCTGAAAGGATTAATGGCATTGCTGCCGATATTCGGAATGTTGCAAATTTAAACAGCCCTGTCGGAAAAATTTTATCGGAAAAAGTCCATGTTAACGGGATGTCGATTAAAAAAATAACGGTTCCTTTTGGTGTAATAGGAATTATTTATGAGGCACGGCCAAATGTAACCTTTGATGTTTTTGCACTTTGCCTGAAATCGGGTAATGCCTGTGTGTTAAAAGGTGGAAGTGATGCAACTTATTCAAACGAAGTAATTGTTTCGCTAATTCATAAAATTCTGGAAAAACATGGTGTCGATAAAAATACTGTTTGCCTGTTGGGAGCCGGAAGGGATGAAGCACAGGCCATGTTTCATGCACATGGATATATTGACCTGATTATTCCCCGTGGAAGCCAGGGATTAATTGACTTTGTCAGGAAAAACAGTACAATTCCGGTAATTGAAACCGGTGCCGGAATCTGCCATACCTATTTTGAAAGATCAGGAGATGTAAAAAAAGGGAAGGAAATTATTTACAATGCCAAAACCCGAAGGCCTTCGGTTTGCAATGCACTCGATTGTCTTGTTATTGAAGAATCAAGGCTTGACGATCTGCCTGAACTTACTGCCAGGCTTGCTGAAGATAATGTAATTATTTATGCCGATGAAAAAGCATTTGGGGAAATAAAAGGTATTTATCCCGAAAAACTTTTATTTCCGGCAACCGAAGAATCATTCGGAACAGAGTTTTTATCTTTGAAAATGGCGGTCAAGACCGTAAAAGGTTTTAAAGAAGCATTGGAACATATCAGTAAATACAGTTCAAAACACAGCGAAGCAATTATTTCGGAGGATAAGGAAAAATCGGAAATGTTTAAAAAGTTGGTTGACGCAGCTTCTGTTTATACCAATGTTTCAACCGCATTTACCGATGGAGCTCAGTTTGGATTGTGTGCAGAAATAGGTATCAGTACACAAAAACTCCATGCGCGCGGGCCAATGGCCCTGGAGGAATTAACAAGTTATAAATGGATTGTTGAAGGAGACGGTCAAATCCGTCCAAAATAAAGTTAAAACAATAATCAACCATGAACATTAAATTGGATACAAATTTAAATGATATAAGCTACTGTCTTATGTCTTGATTCTTGTATCTTGGTTCTAATTTTAAGAAAATGAGACATTTTACTTCTGTGAAAGATATTGGCAACTTGAACAAGGCTGTTGAAGTTGCACTTGATGTTAAAAGGAATCCGTTTGCATACAAACATCTCGGAGAAAATAAAACCATGGTTTTGATTTTTTTCAACTCAAGTTTACGTACACGGTTAAGCACTCAAAAAGCAGCTATGAATCTGGGAATGAATACCATGGTATTAAATGTAAATGAAGATGGCTGGCAACTGGAATCTGAACTTGGTGTTGTAATGGATGGAGACAAACCGGAACACTTGCGTGAGGCTATTCCGGTAATCGGTTCTTATTGCGACATTATTGGTGTAAGAGCCTTTGCCCGTTTTAAAAACCGGGAAGAAGATTACAGTGAAAAAATCCTGAATCAGTTTATTGAATATGCTGGTGTACCAATAGTAAGCATGGAAGGTGCAACCAGGCATCCTTTACAAAGTTATGCCGACCTGGTAACTATCGAGGAATTAAAGACTAAAGATAAACCGAAAGTTGTTTTAACATGGGCCCCACATCCACGTGCTCTGCCACAGGCTGTAGCTAATTCGTTTGTTGAGTGGATGCGTGAAACTGATTACGAACTGGTTGTGACACACCCCGAGGGTTACGAACTTGCTGCGGAATTTATGGGTGATGTAAAGGTTGAATATGACCAGAAAAAAGCATTTGAAGGTGCCGATTTTATTTATGCTAAAAACTGGGCTTCCTATACCAGTTACGGGCAGATT